>JAGQVA010000608.1 GCA_020438265.1 Bacteroidota bacterium | reverse complement strand
GATAGTTGACATATTCATAGGGATAAATATAGGGCGACTCTGTAGGGAAATCTTTGAGTTCCAGATCCCCGATCACTTCCTGAGCTTTTAAAAAATGCGAAAAAAGAATGAATAGTAGCGTGAGTCCCGTGATAGATAAGCTTTTCATAGTGAAATATTGGTTTACCCGTGTAACGATTCAGCCTTTGGCAAATAAGTCCCTTTTGTTAAAACCGGTGCTTAAAAGCCAATTCCAGTATTTAGTATATGCAAATCAAGGGTAGAAACGTAAGTTTTGGAGGCCAGGTCTTTAACCGGTAGGTCTCCGGCTCCATAGGAGCCTAACGTGGGTAGAAATGCAGGCATTTCCACCACATTTCCTGATTTTTGCGCCGTAGCGGCGCAAAAATCAGGAGAGAAAGGGAAATCCCCGCATTTCTACCCACGTTAGACCCTTAACAGGGTCTTTGATGCCCCTTCAACCTTTGATTCACATTATATGATTAAAAATAAAAAATTATCCATAATCAAGGGGAGAGATACAGGATTTTGCCACTCACGAAAACAAGGTTTTCCAAATTTATCTTTTAAGATTCGTGAATTCTGTTATATTTGTAGTTGATAAGATAAGCAAACAATTTGGGTAAATCGACCTTTTTTATTCCCAAATTGTTGTAAATTTGTGGTTATATAAAAGTTTTAGATATGACATTACTTAGTATCATACCTGGAGGGAGCGAATGGATCCTGATATTACTTGCCGTTTTACTATTATTCGGAGCTAAGAAAATTCCTGAACTGGCTCGTGGGCTTGGAAAAGGAATCAGAGAGTTTAAAGACGCTTCTCGCGAAATCAAAAGAGAAATCGAATCTGAAGCTAAGTCGCTGGATGAGGCAAAACGCCTTGACTAATTTTTATACCGAGTGAAAAATTATGAAACGCTTGCTGAGATTCAGCAAGACTTGTCTACCGGATCAATACAATGTAAGGATCTGGTAGATTTTTATTTAAAAAGAATCCATTCTGCGCAAAATCTCAATCTTTTTCTTGAGGTTTATGAAGAAGAAGCCAGGCTTCGCGCCGCAGAAATTGATCAAAAAATTTCCCAGGGAACCCAGGGAAAACTGGCTGGCCTCGTCCTTGGTGTCAAGGATGTCATCTGTTACCAGGGCCATGGCCTGACTGCAGGCTCAAAAATCCTCGCCGGCTTTGAATCGATGTTTACCGCCACTGCCTTGCAGCGGCTGTTGGACGAAGATGCCATTGTCATCGGTCGTCAAAACTGCGATGAGTTTGCCATGGGGTCTTCCAATGAAAACAGTGCTTATGGGCCTGCCCGTAATCCTGTCGATCCTGAACGGGTGCCCGGTGGTTCTTCCGGCGCTTCAGCTGCATCTGTTAAGGCTGGGCTATGTCATGCGGCTCTTGGATCGGATACTGGTGGTTCCGTGCGTCAGCCTTCCGGTTTTTGCGGAACCATTGGATTTAAGCCAACCTATGGCAGGGTTTCTCGCTGGGGATTAATTGCCTATGCATCTTCCTTTGATCAAATTGGCCCTATTACAAGGTCTGTAGAAGATACCGCCAGAATTATGGAAATCATGGCCGGTCCAGACCAGCTTGATAATACTGCAGCAGTGGAAGAGGTTCCTGCTTATTCTCAGGCACTGAAAGAGGATTCAGGAAAAACCTACACCATTGCATATATTCGTGAGGCCCTGGAAAGTCCTGGTCTGGACCCCGAAATCAAACAGGCTACGCAGGATTTGATTCAGCGCTTCAAGGATGAAGGACATACAGTTAAAATGGTAGACTTCCCCTATCTCGACTATGTCGTACCCTGTTATTATGTGTTGACCACTGCTGAAGCCTCCTCGAATCTTTCCCGTTATGATGGGGTGCATTATGGATATCGAAGTCCCAAAGCTCAAACCCTTGAGGAAGTGTACACGATGAGTCGTAGTGAAGGATTTGGCGAGGAAGTGAAACGCAGAATTATGCTGGGAACGTTTGTGCTTTCAGCAGGATATTATGATGCGTATTACACTAAAGCGATGAAAGTCCGTAGTTTGATTCAGCAGGAAACACTGGAAATTCTCAAAGATTGCGATTTCATTCTTACCCCCACTGCCCCTACTCCTGCATTTAAGCTGGGAGAAAAAGCGAATGATCCCATCGAAATGTTTCTCAGTGATATTTACACAGTTCATGCTAATTTGGCAGGGGTTCCAGCCATTTCATTGCCCTTGGGAGAGCATTCATCAGGTCTGCCATTTGGCATTCAATTGATGGGAAGAGCTTTTGATGAAGAGAACCTATTAAACTTTTCTTCGCAAATAGTCAAAAAATAAAACACTTCACACATCAAAATTTCTGATTCAGCTATAAATTAGCATTTCGCATATTAATTTTGCGTTAATTATTTATAAATTGCATAAAAGAAGTAACGTTCCAGATTCTAAAACCGAAATTTCCCCCAAACGATGAAAAATTTTCTTTTTCTGCTGGTTTTTGTACTTAGTGTTTCTTTTTTATCAGCTCAACATGGGCAGAATACAAATTCAAAAATTATTGATTCCAAAATCATTCAGGACCCTGATTCGCCTGACGTGAGAATGAAGGATAATAATCTTCCTACCAAAGGCTCCCAGTTTCTGATGTTGACTGATGATGATCTTATTGATGAGAGTCTGGATAATTTTGTCAAGGATTATAACCACCGCAATACTTCCTCCTCAACCTATGATACCCTGCTGAGAAACACCCGTAATTTCCGGTCGTTTGAAGTTCCTCAATATTCTACCAATGAAATAGAGAATCGATTATATGAACTTCCCACAGTGATTCCCATGGATTATAATATCTATGTACAAAGGTATATCGATGTGTATACCAAAAATAAAAGGGAACAGGTGGCTCGTATGATGGGTTTGAGCAAAATATACTTTCCCATGTTTGAAGAGCATCTTGACAGAAAAGGGATGCCATTGGAACTAAAATATCTGTCTGTTGTGGAAAGTGCTCTTAACCCTCACGCTCGTTCAAGAGTAGGAGCAACAGGGCTATGGCAATTTATGCTGGGAACGGGAAGAATCTATGGACTTGAGGTGAACTCTTTTGTTGACGAACGAAAAGATCCGCTTAAATCTACCATGGCAGCGGTTGAATACCTCGACAATGCTTATAATGAATTTGGAGACTGGCTCCTGGCCATTGCTTCTTATAACTGCGGAGCCGGAAACGTCAGAAAAGCTATCCGAAGAGCTGGGGGAAAAACCAATTTCTGGGAAATAATGCCCTATTTACCCAGAGAAACAAGAGGATATGTTCCGGCTTTTATTGGGGCAACTTATGCCTTTGAATATGCTGCTGAGCATAATATCTACCCGATATACACAGATTTCTCCATGCATCAGGATACATTGCTGATCTCACGGCTTGATATTACGCTGGAAGAGATTTCCAAAATGACGAATACAGATTTATCTGTGCTTCAAAACCTGAATCCTGAATTAAAACTCGAAAGAATTCCCTACTCTCCCAAACCCTACATTTTGAAGGTGCCGCCTCATGTGGGAGAATATTTTGCGGCTAATGAGTACCGCATTCAGCAGGAGTATGGAAAAAGGCGGGAAAATTTTGTTCCTGCAGCTTTGGTTGCAGAACAGAGCACTGCTTCCATAAACACCTACTCAGCACCCATTCCCAAAGGATCCTCCCTTGTGTATTATGTGGTTAGAAGCGGAGATGTTGTGGGATCTATTGCCGAAAAGTATAATGTTTCTGCCCGTGATATCGCAGCCTGGAATGATCTTCGTCGCTATCGTATCAAACCCGGACAAAAACTGAAAATTTACACCACCAGTGAAATGGCCCAAAAAGCAGGAGCCCGTCGGATTAATACACCTCCCAAAACGACTCAGCCTTCCTATTCTACAGCAGGAGGAAATGTGGTCACTCACACGATTAATCGTTGAGAAACCCTCTTGGTAATAGCCAAAAAGTTTGATGGAGTCAGTGTGGAGCAAATCATGTCTCTGAATCGTCGACTTGATGCCAAAGATATAAAAGCTGGTCAAAAAATCA
>JAGQVA010000607.1 GCA_020438265.1 Bacteroidota bacterium | reverse complement strand
TTTATTTACTTAAAAACAAGTACGTCGAATTTGCCCAAAAATCATTTGCCGTTGCACTGATTTTCGTAACGCTGGCCAGCCTTGCGCAGCCATTGATAGGCCATCAACATGCACACGTAGTGCGGGACTATCAGCCGGGAAAACTCGCCGCTTTTGAAGGACTTTATGAAAGCACGGAAAATGCCCCGCTTTACGTGTTTGGCTATACCAATCCCGAAACGAAAAAAACGTATGGAATTGCCATTCCGGGTATGCTCAGCCTGCTTACCTGGGGTGAATTGAATCATGAAGTCGCAGGATTAGACAAAATTCCTCCAGAAGAATGGCCCAATGTAGGACTTGTATTTCAGACTTATCACGGCATGGTGGCGATTGGAATGTTTTTGATTGGCCTGACCTTGTTTAGCCTCTTCCTGCTTTGGAGGAATAAACTGTTTGAGCAAAAATGGCTAATGAAAGTATTTGTGATTTCAGTCATTTTACCGGTTTTAGCCAACCAACTTGGATGGATTTCTGCCGAAGTCGGTCGCCAGCCCTGGATTGTTCAAGGGTTGCTTAAAACGTCAGAAGCAGTTTCCCCTTCCGTTTCCGGCGGAATGGTTTTGAGTTCTTTAATTATGTTTTTGATTATGTATGGACTGTTGTTTTGGGTGTGGGTTTATGTACTGGATAAGGAGATTAAACACGGTCCTGCGGAGTTTTTTAAAGAAGGAGAAGGAAGTAGCGTGTATAGAAAAAGGGAGAATAAGGTATTTCTGGGAAAAAAATAGGTCTGTCGTAGAGACAAGGCATGCCTTGTCTCTACGGGCATGCCTTGTCTCTACGGGCATGCCTTGGCCCTACGTACAAAAAATAAAAATTATGGATTTTCACGTTGCCTGGTACGTTTTGGTTGGAATTTTATTAATCGGTTACGCCGTTCTGGACGGGTTTGATCTGGGAGCAGGGATTTTGCATTTATTTGCAAAAGGAGATACAAATCGCCGACTGGTAATGAATTCTATTGGCCCGGTTTGGGATGGTAATGAAGTGTGGTTGATTACTGCCGGAGGAGCTTTATTCGCTGCTTTTCCCCATGTGTACGCCACAGGATTTTCTTCCTTTTATTTGCCATTTATGCTGTTGATGATGGCCTTGATTTTTCGGGCTGTCTCCATGGAATTCAGAAGCAAGGAAAAAAGCCCAACCTGGAGAAATTTCTGGGACCGGGTTTTTGCTCTGGGATCCACGCTAATTGCTTTTCTCTTTGGCGTGGCCATTGGCAATGTTGTCATGGGCATTCCTATCGGAGAGGACAAAGAATTTGCCGGAACGGTTTTAGACTTGCTTAATCCTTATGCTTTGCTGACGGGGTTATTTACAGTGATTCTTTTTGCCCTTCACGGAGGGATGTATTTGATTATGAAAACAGAGGGTGAGCTTCAGATAAAGGTCAAAAAATGGACCCGCACTGCTTTTTATATTTTCCTCGCTTTTTACATTTCCCTGACAGGTTTTACCCTCTGGCTTAAACCCGAAATGATGGCCAATTTTTCTTTCGGCACCATCCAGATCATTGGTTCATCGCATAGTTTTATTGATAATAATCAAACGCTGATTTCTGTATTCGTCTGGTTTATGGTTTTGTTGAATGTGCTGGCCATTGCGAATCTTCCTCGCACGATCAATAAAGGATTGGAACTACAGGGTTTTCTTACCTCAGCTTGTAATATTGCCGCTTTGATTACCCTGTTTGCGTTAGGAATTTTCCCGAATATGGTGATTTCCTCAGTCTCACCTGAGCTGAGTCTGGATATTTATAATGCAGCTTCTTCAGATTATACCTTGAGGACGATGTTTTACCTGGCGCTGATTGGGATGCCTTTTGTGATTGCCTATACTTCGATTATTTACTGGACTTATCGGGGGAAGGTGAAACTGGATGAGAATAGTTATTGAATTCTTTTCATAAAGAAAATCAGAGTTTTACACATATTGGCTTCATTGGACCGGATTAAAATCGCGGTCCAATAAAGCCAATATGTGCTATTTCATTTCCATCCAGCCTCTAACAATATCTAAAGCCGTCCCATACGCCTCAATCCCATGCCCTACATCTGGTAGCACCATCAATCCCGCCAGATCAGGCAGATTTTTCTGCGCTGCTGCAATGGACTTTTGAAAAGGGAAAAGCGGATCTTTATCTCCTACAATCAAATACACAGGCGTATTCACCTGTCCCAGCTCTTTCTTGCCCATCGGATAAGGCTTTTGTGTTTTGTCATCATACCGCGTCAAAGCGAATAAGGCATAATCAATCAAAAGCTGTTCTGCCTCGGGAGAAAGCTGGTGATTGGGCTTACAAAAAACGGCATTATCCATAAACAGACGGACATTTTTCTCAGAAGGACTGAAAATCGGCAGCAGATTATAGTACAGATTTTTGGGGCTTAATGAGAACATTTGCAAACAACCCGGATTCAGCAAAAAAGCTGCTTTTACCTTTTCAGGGGCCACCATACAGAGTTTCATACAAACCAGGCCTCCGAAAGAAGCCCCGGCAATAAAGGCCTTTTCCAGACCCAGTTTAGTCATCACTTCAGCAGCCCAGACTCCATAACCTTCAGACTTGATATCCGGAGTGTTTCCATCGCTGAGATTGGGCTGCCCATTGGTTTCCACCATAAAAATCCTGTATTTCTTCTTTAAGTCTCCCAGAGCATTATCCAGGTCCCAGAATAAAACGGTAGTCCGAAACCCAGGGAAAATAACAAGGGGTTCGAGATTGGTTTGATCGGTATTGATACCCCAAACTACTGTTTTCACTAGCTCTGTGTTCAGTTCGATTTTCTGATAAATGGTTTGGTTAAGGCGGGAAAGTTTTTCAGTCCAATCGAGGAGCCATTGGTGGTCCTGGTTGGGGGATTTGAAGGTTGAGGTTTTGGCGATTTGCATGGGGGTGAATTTAGAGGGACTTTTTTATTTTCGCAATTAAATCTCGCTAGGCTGGACTCCAAATTCCTCCTGAAATACTTTTGAAAAATAGGAAGGGTCTTTAAATCCAACCTCGAAAGTAACTTCCGCTACATTATAGTCCTTGCTTTCCAGCAACTCTTTGGCCTTTTTTAACCGGTATGACCGAATAAAACTGGAAGGGGAAGTTCCCGTCAGAGCTTTGAGTTTTCGGAATAATTGAGGACGGCTCATACCAATTTGCGTGCACAGATCTGGTAATGAAAAATGCTCATCAGTATAATTCGCTTCCAGAATATTGGTAATCTTTTTCAAGAAAATTTCTTCCTTTGGACTGAAATCCAGCGTATCAGTTGCAGAGCGAGTTTTAAGGGTTGCAGCTTTAAATTTTTCCATCATCTTCTTGCGAAGATGATTTAGTTTTTCCAACCTCACCAATAGTTCCTCGTGATTAAAAGGTTTGGAAAGATAGGCATCTGCACCCTGTTTTAGCCCTGTAAGTTTTGACTCTGCATCAGCACATGCAGTCAAAAGAATGATGGGAATATGGCTCGTTCGTTCGTCATTCTTCAATTCATTACAAACCTGATAACCATCTTTTTCCGGCATCATTACATCGCTGATTATCAGGTCGGGAATATGTTCGAGGGCTTTTTCTACACCAAGCCGTCCGTTGTATGCAATATCTAATTGGTAGGTATCTTTCAGGCAGGATTTGAGATAGGTTACTACATCGGGGTTGTCTTCGATGATGAGTAAATGTGGTAAATCTGACCCTATACTACCATTTTCACTTATAGTGTCTTCGGATACAGCAATTTCAGGTAGTATGGGCTCAAGTGAAAATTCTGGTAGCAACTCTTCCGGAAGTTCATTTTTAATAGGCAAATGAATAAAAAAGCTGGTACTCTCCCCCTGGACGCTTTCCACCTGAATTTCCCCTCCCATCAATTCCACGAGTTCTTTAGCATGAGCCAACCCAATTCCACTGCCTTCATTTTGCCGTGTAGAGGAATTATCTATTTGGTAAAAGCGGTCAAAGATATAAGGTAAATCTGCTTCCGAAATCCCTATTCCCGTATCTCTGACTTCTATTTGGAGCGTTTGGACTTTCT
>JAGQVA010000606.1 GCA_020438265.1 Bacteroidota bacterium | reverse complement strand
CAGGGTTTCATGAAGATCAGCCCGATGAATGGAATAACTGGTCAGACCATATTTCTCAATGATTTCAGGAGTGATATTGGAGGAAATGACTTTGCCGGTTTGATCGTAAACCCCACCTGTTTGAAAGGGATTTCCTTTGGAAAGAACTTCCTGATCTATACCGATATTCTGTAATGCCTTGATTGCATTTGCGGCTAATACGAGGCCCGCTCCGAGGCCTTTTAGTTCGGGCACTCTTTCGTAGACTGTAGGATTGAAACCTTTTCTTTTCAGGGAAATGGCAGTGCAAAGTCCTCCGATGCCTCCGCCTATGATGAGTATGTTTTTCATTGTATATATCTCTGTTTCAGACCTGCCAGGTTTTAAAAACCTGGCAGGTCTGATTTTTTAATTTTTATTTTTAGCTCATTTGAGCTAATTAACTATCTTTACTGAATAAATCCTAATATTGTTGCGTGAAAACTCAGGAAAAAATATTAAAAGCTGCCAGGGATCTCTACAACGCACATGGTGTGTATAGCCTGCATGGGGAGAAAAAAGTAACGCTGCGAGAGATTGCAAAGGCTGCAGGTATCGCCGACGGCAATTTAAGGTATCATTTTCCCAAACAACCAGATCTTTTATATGCCCTGTACATGGAACTGGTGGAAAAACTGGAAACAGGAATTGGGCAGGTGCATCTTGGGCCTTTTGATCTGGAGTATCTGTATCAGTCAATGGTTCATACCTGTGAATGCTTGTATGAGTACAAATTTATGATGCTGGATTTTGTAGGGATTATGCGGCGGGTGGAAAAAATCAAAACGCATTTTATTGCTTTGACTACGTTTCGCCAGCAGCAGTTTAAGATTGTTACGGATCAGTTAATTGCTGATGGAATCATGAAACCTCCCTCTTTCCCCGGCCAGATGGAGGCTTTTTACCAGTACTTTCAGATTTCCGGAGATTTTTGGATTTCCAGTGCGGAAATTTTTTATGATGGGCCGGAAGAGGGTAAAGTGCAGCATTATGTGGATCTGTTGTTTCAGGGGATTGTGCCTTATTTGACGGATGAGGGAATGGGAGAATATCAGGCTATGAAGAAAGAAAAATGAGTTTCCATTCCATTCCGAAATAATACAGAAAACGCCCCCATACACCCCAAAACCAGTCAAAATCTCCAGTTTGAAACAATAGTCCAAGTATT
The DNA here is from genome assembly GCA_020438265.1 of Bacteroidota bacterium. Lineage (GTDB taxonomy): Bacteria > Bacteroidota > Bacteroidia > J057 > J057 > JAGQVA01. The sequence goes on along the minus strand of JAGQVA010000606.1, from coordinate 2,898 downwards.
TGGAACAATACTCCAATTCCTTCACAGGCCTTTCATATACCTTTGAGTCATTACGTTTAATCAAATTCTCCTGGTTATATGAAAAAGCAAATTATTATTTTCTCGACAATGCTAATGAGCCTTCCCGCTCTCCACGCACAAACTTATTTTAAGATTGCGGGGGGAAATGTAAAGGCGAAAGGCAATCCTCATCTGGTATTAAAAGATGCCACATGGGTGAACAATGGGCAGTTTACTGCTGACAGTTCTACGGTAAGTTTCACCGGGACCCAAAGTGATACCATCGATGGTTCCAGTTCCACTACTTTCTGGAATGTGAATGTCAATAAGACTTCCGGAAATGTTGCGCTGAAAACCGACGCATGGATTGACAGTGCTTTAATGATGAATGGAGGGCTGTTTAACCTCAATGGGCGCGATCTCACATTAGGCACTGATGACGGTGTGATTGTGAATGAATCGGAAACCAAACGAATCATCGGCCCTAATGGTGGTGAAGTCATAAAGGTAGCCGTCCTCAATTCACCTTCCAATGCCAATCCCGGTAATATGGGCCTGGATATTTCTTCAGGAGCAAACCTCGGGGCAACCGTTATCAAAAGAGGTCATTTACCCCAAAACCTGCCTCAGGGCGTGTCAATCAATCGTTATTTTGATATTAGTCCTTCGACCAATTCTGGCTTGAACGCGAGCGTAAAGATGAGCTATTTTGACGCAGAACTAAACGGACTGGATGAAACCATTCTGGAGTCATGGAATGATGACGGCACTAACTGGATTAATATATTCCCTGATGCGGCAGATGATGGGGCAAACTATGTAGAAATTACGCTTGATACACTGGGCAGAATGACGCTGGGCGAAGGGGCTCTGAAGTTTACAGGGAAAGTATTTCTACAGGGAAATTATAACGCAGGCTCTATGAATGACAATTTGCGCAACAAGGCTTTGATTCCAACCACGGAGCCTTATTCTGCACTTGGGTTTTCCTTTGTAGGCGGAGGAGGCGAAATGATTTCTACTGATGTTCTGGACGTTACAGGCTCCGATGCCATTGTTGACTGGATTATGATCCAGCTTCGCGATAAAAACGATTCATCTGTTGTTTTGAGATCTCAGACAGCCTTATTACAAAGTGATGGGGATATTGTAGGGTTGGATGGTGCTTCTCCTGTAAGTTTTGCAGGTATGGGAGAAGATGATTATTTCATTTCTATTAAACATCGCAATCATCTGGGAATCCGATCAGCTGGTATCATGACACTCGCCCGTATGGAAACCTCCCACGACTTTACAACTGGCTTGGGACAGGCCTGGGACAATCCGGCTATCAATTCCAACGATGCTATGGTTGATTTGGGAGGAGGCGTTTATGGCCTTTTCAGAGGAGATGGCAATAGTGATGGAGTCATCAATATTGTGGATTTTATTCTTGGCAAGGCAGCTTCTTCTCCTAACCAGTTCAACGTGTATAGCACCCGGGACCTCAACCTGGATGGCAATATCAATATCGTGGATTTTATTATTGCAAAGGCTTCTTCTTCTCCTAATAAAACAGCCCACAGTCAGAATTAATTCTCCTGAATAAACCTCTGCCAGACATTCTTTTCATCGACTAAAAAACAGAAAAATGAAAAATCTCATTCTATTTATATCAATCATTCTCCTTGGATTTATTCACACCAAAGGCCAGAACCTCCGCTTTTATGGGGTTGTGGTTAATAATGGAACAACTACCGAAGTACAGCTTTATGGCTATAATTCTGCCGCCGGAACAGAAAGTCTGGCAGGTCCTACAATAGCCATTTATTATGACAATACTGAATCTGTTTACCAAAGCTTTGACCTGAGCCCAATGAGTTCCATGGGCTGGACTCCCGACCAGACGATTTCAGCTTTTGCAACAATTAATAATGGTGCGATTGGCATTTCTCATACCGGGAACCGGGAATTTCAGGCGATAGATCAGACATTTACAGGTTCTAACATTGGCCAGACCCCCGTTCATTTATTCTCTGTAATTTTCGACAACACACCCGGAACTGCAGCAGCCAGCGCCTTTGAACTTGCTGGTACCAATCAGGGACATCCTGCCATGGCTTATGTCCGCAATGACTTTACAGGCCACCCTGTAATTATTGTCAATGGTAGTTTCCCCGTCGAACTTCTTGACTTTGAAGCCAAAGCCATAGAAGGAAATCGTTCTCTCCTGACCTGGACTACAGCCACTGAACTCAATAATAAAGGTTTTCAAATCGAAAGAAAATCCAGTGATCCCAATAGCTCAAACTGGGCACAGCTTGGTTTTGTCGAAGGTCATGGCACTACTGATAAAATGATCGATTATTCTTTCATCGACCCAAATCCCCAACCAGGAGAAAATCTCTATCGGTTAAGACAGATAGATTTTAATGGGGATTTTGATTACTCGGAAGTCAGAACCGTTTGGTTCGATCAGGGAGTTGGGGTAAATGTATACCCCAACCCCGCTTCTTCTTTCGTCAATGTAAAATTTGAAGAAATCAACCCTGATAACGATACCGCTACTTATGACCTGCTTGATATGAGAGGACGAAATGTGGCTTCAGGTAAATTGAACACACATCGGGTAAGTCAAATTGACATCAGCAAACTACCTGAAGGTACTTATCTCCTCAAGCTTTTTTACCTCGGGAAGACTTCAGTGAAAGAAATTATCAAAATAGACTAAAGATATCAGACTCCTTTTTATCGCCTTCGGATTCGTCGTTGATGTAATTACCGGGGGCGATTTTCTTTTTTAATAACCCGATAAATCTGATTTTTCAGATTTATCGGGTTATATTTATATTTTATGTGAATAGGCGAAGCCGAAGGGTTGAAAGGGCATTAAAGACCCTGTTAAGGGTCTAACGTGGG
>JAGQVA010000605.1 GCA_020438265.1 Bacteroidota bacterium | reverse complement strand
GAAGGATAACCAACTTTCATTCAAACCTACACCCACAATGATCATTAGTGGGCAGCTCAATCACAGGGTGCGGGTGGTACAGGATGTCATTCTACATCTCAAGGAGTTTGAATCGGATAAAATTATTTCTAAATCCAAAGTCTCTTATTCGGGTACGTATAGTTTTGCCATTCCGGAGCGGGAAGGAAGACTTAGGATTCAAAGTACATCAGAGAGTGCCTTTCAGATTGATACAGCTTTTTATATAAAACCTTCAGGCAATTATCAGGAGATAGAACTTCCTCCTTTGACCTATACGATAATAAAACCTGGGGAAGAAAAGGGAAAAGGAGAGGTATCAAGAGGTGAAGAATTGAAGCTGACACCATCCCTTACTTATATAAAAGAGGCGAAACCGGTAGATGTAGATATCCACTTTGATTTTGACCAGATTATTCTGGCTCCTGTTTTCCGGTGGCAGTTAGATAAATTGTATGAAAGCATAAAAAACAAAGAGGGTTATATCATCAAAATTGTTGGCCACACCGATGATAAAGGCGGGAATTCATATAATCACAATCTGGGTCTGCGACGGGCAAAAGTTGTAAGTCAATATCTTCAGGTATTGGGAATTCCTAAGGACAAAATTCGGATTGAAACCCAGGGAGAATTAAATCCCATTGCTGATAATGATTCGGAGGAAGGTGCTTATCAAAACCGGAGGGTGAGGGTGGAGATTATTTATGAATAGAATGGAGTTCAAAATTGTATAGAACTGGCCAACATCTCAGTTCTATACAATTTTGTCTGATAGCAATTTACTCATCTTTCAGACATTCCACTGGATTAGCAGTCGCAGCCTGAAAAGCCTGAAAACCGATAGTCATGAAAGCCAGGATGATTGAGAATAGCCCCGCCAAAGCAAATAACCACCACTGTAATTCGACCCGATATACATATCCTTGTAACCACTGATTCATGGCGTACCAGGCAATGGGAACTGCGAGTGTAAAGCCAATCACCACCATCTTGAGGAAGTTACCTGATAACATTCCGACAATACTGTTCACAGAAGCGCCCAAAACTTTCCGGATGCCAATTTCCTTTAACCGTTGGTTGGTTGTAAAAGCAGCCAAACCAAATAATCCCATTGATGCGATGAGGATGGCTAATATGGTGAAGAAACCAAATATTTCTCCCACCTTCATGTCGGCTTTGTAAAGCTGATCAAAGCGTTCATCCAAAAATTGATAATCAAAAGGATAAGGGGAGTAAGTTTGCATGCTTTCTTCCAGAGAACTTAACGTATGGTTGATGTCTTCCGCATGGAGTTTCAAGCTAATAAAGGCAAACCATTGGTCTCTCATTTCCAGCATGAGAGGTGCAATGGCCATGTGCATCGAGTGCATGTGAAAGTCTTTGACTACTCCGACGATAATTCTTTCTTTATGGTCAAAGACGGGTTTCCCAACGGCTTCTTCAGCCGTCCAGCCAAAAGCTTTGGCCGCTGTCTCATTGATAATAATAGCATTATCTCTGTCCGATTGAATTTCTCGTAAAAAGTCTCTTCCAGCGATTAACTGGATCCCAAATACATCCAAATAGCCATAACCTACCCTCGCACGGTAAATATTCATTCTTTCTTCATCGCTTTGATCAATATGTCTGATTAGCGTTCCGGAAGTGACGTCTGTAGGTAGTTCTGCCGAAGTAGTAAAAGCACGAATTCTTGGGTCAGCGGACCATTCGGCTTGCAGCTCTTCTATTTTTTCTCTTACTCCCCTATCCAGGACTGATACAGTGATGACCTGTTCTTTATTATAACCTAATTCTTTTTGGTAGATAAATTGAAACTGCTGATAAATGACTAAACTGCAAATGATCAGGCTAATGGAAATGGTATACTGTGCAATGGTTAGAAACCGTTGAAGCCTTATACCAGAAAATTTCCCTTCCATTTTCCCCTTGAGTACTTTTACGGGCTTTAAAGAGGACATAATCATTGCAGGATAACTACCCGAAATGATTCCAACTGCTAATACCAGAGCAAAAAGCCAGGGTATGAGATATACATTTTCCAGAAAATTTAATTTTATAGGGCGGTCCAGGACATATCCAAAGACAGGAGACAAGTAGTAAGTCAGAACCAAAGATATGATTAGTGCCAAAAATGATATCATGACAGATTCTCCAAGGAATTGCCAGACTAATTGTCCCCTGGTAGCCCCTATTACTTTTCTTACTCCAACTTCTCCAGCTCTATTAATAGAACGTGTAATAGCCAGATTCATATAGTTAACACAGGCTAACAGGAGTACTAAAATCGCGATGAGGGAAAAAAGAGAAGTATATTGAGCATTACCTTTTAAACCAAAGTCGAAATTCATATCATTCTCAAAATGGAAATCTTTGAGAGGTTGGACGAAAAAATCACTCTTAAAGGGGTGATCATCTTCCCATTGAATATGCTTTTTTAAAAATGAAGGGAATTTACTTTCAAGGTTTTTGGGATCGGAGCCTTTCGCAAGAGTGAAAAATGTATAATAATCATTATTATTCCATTGATCACCTTTCATTTCGCGGACGTATTGCCCACTGGACACCATGGGAGACAGAAACGTAAATTTCATAGATGATTGGGTGGGAATATCCTGTATTATTCCTGTCACAGTAAATTCATAATTATTATGATATATAATCGATTTCCCCATTGGGTCTTCCTCTCCAAATAGTTTTTTTGCCAGCGATTGAGTAAGGACTAAACTTCTGTCAGCTTCCAGACAGGTATGTGGGTTCCCGTGAATAAATGTAAGCGGAAATACTTCAAAGAAGTGTTTGTCTGCGCGAATTCCCGGTTCATAGAAATGGTGATCATCATGGCTGAGTAATGCCTCATGATTTTTGATGGTAGTTGCTGCTTCCACTTCTGGAAAATCTTCTTTCATGGCGGGAGCAAGGCCAACTGTGGTGAAGGCTATCTTGTTTTTACCTCTGTAAGCATAGGCATCCATTTTTTGGTATACCCGATAAATTTGTTCATCATTTGCATAAAAACGATCATAGGATAGTTCATGCTGAATATACAGAAATATAAGGATGAAGCAGGTGAGCCCTACAGCTAATCCACCTATATTGATGAAAGAATATAATTTTTGCTTTTGCAGACTTCGCCAGGCGATTTTTAGATAATTTTTAAACATGCCGAAATCATTTAAATGGTGTAACCCTTCAATAGGCCGAATGTATTCTGGACGGAAATGGAGAAGAATATCACGATAAAGTCTCCATTTTGCCATTTTGGGATTATCAGAAGCCTGATCTTCATAGATTTCAATCAGATCTCCTTCTATCTCATCGATGAAGTCTTCCCGGCAAAACCAGCGCAGGAATTTCAGGGCATACTTGGGTGGTTGGAGACTCATTAGTTAAAAGAGATTTTGGGAATTTTCTGATACATCTTTGTTCTGATATCAAATTGTTCATCTAACATTTTTTTTCCCAGGGCAGTGATTATATAGAATTTCTTTCGTCTTCCTCCCCTATCCTGAGTTATACCTCCAAAACGGGCGTTTACGTATCCCTTTTCATCCATGCGCTTGAGAGCAACATGAATGGCGCTGATATTAATTTTTTTGTCGAGTTCTTCTTCTAAAGCATCTTTTATTGACACTCCATAGGCCTGATCATGTTGGGCAGCAACCGTGAGTAAAACTAACTCTTCAAACTCTCCTAATGAATGTACTTTCATTGTTTTATATTTACTTAACAATTGTAAATATAATAATTATATCCACAATTGTTAAGTAAATGTGGGAATCTTTATTAAAAAACAGGTCAGAAAGAAAATTTAGCAATTTTTGATGCTGAGTGGATATAGTGTAATTGAAAAGAATAATGCTTTTCTTTAAGCAAGATATGAATACATATTCCAGCCATACAGTTATCCTGGGTTTTTCTTTTTCCTTGGAAGAAGATGGATCTCCCGGAGTATATAATTTTGAAATCGCAGATAGAATAAAAAGGCATATAATGACTTTCTCAAAACCTCCATTGGTTTTGACTCAATGGGAAATTTATGATGCTTTAACAGATCTGGAAGATGATCAGTTTGATATCA
>JAGQVA010000604.1 GCA_020438265.1 Bacteroidota bacterium | reverse complement strand
CATACTGATAGGCTTTGCCACGGTAGAGATAAATATCTACCTTATCAGGGTTGATAGAAATGATTTTTGTATAATCATCTATCGCTTTGTAATACTGTTTGAGTCTCTCATATAAATAAGCCCGACTGCCGTAATAGTCAATATTTTGTTTATCCAGTTTAATTGCCTCTGCATAATCCTGTAAGGCCTTTGAAAAAGAACCTGTCTTTTCCAGGGTAGCCCCACGGTTAAAATATACTCTTGCGTTATCAGGATACTTTTCTACTGCTTTTTGATAAATACTCAATGCGTCTCTGATTTTTCCTTCCCTTTCCAATTGATATCCACGGCTTAACAGTTCCTCAAGGCTTTCTATTTTTTCGACATTTTCACTATTATCTTCATCTCTGTTATTCGACTCTTCAACAGGAGTCTGAATTTCCAGGTTTTCGAGCGGGACAGATCGGGGAACCCCATTCGACTGATTTTCACTTATCAGGCTTTCTTCATCCATTTCTTCGACATAAAACCCATCTTCAAATTCTCCATCCAGCAATACTTTTCGGTTGTAATGCGCCTTGAGATGTTTGGAATTAATGCTAATAGCCTCCGCATAGTCAGCCAGTGCCTGATCGTTTTGTCTCAGACGCTGGAATAATTTTCCGCGATTATAAAAAGCATTGGCATCAAAGGGGTCCTGCTGAATGGCGTGGTTGTAATGCGTCAGAACTTCATCATAGCGCCCCAGCCCCTGATAACATTTGGCCAGCATGTGGTGAACGATGCTGATGTTGGGACCTGATTCTCTGTCGATTTGTTCGAGATAACTAATCGCCGAAAGATAATCTTCAGATTGAAGGTGAACCACAGCCAATGCCCAGTAAACAATATCATCTACCTGACCAGACAGTTTTCCTTCCTGCAATTCATATACATCACCAAAAGCCTGTCGTCCGATATGACCAATTCTTGAGGCCAGGTTATCAAATCCTTTATCAAGGGCAACGTATCGGATATGCACCCGGTTTGAGTCATTATATACTTCGGGATAATTTCCCCATACGACCAGGTTGGCATTATACACTTCTCCTATTCGGCTGGCTTCATCATTTGTACTGGGGCAGGCATCTTCATCGAGAAAAGCCACCTTGATTCCCAGATCAATACTTTCCTGGAGCCCGTTTAACCGGTCTCTGACCGCTGTTTCGTCAAAGGCTTCGAGTGCCTTGCAGTCGGCATAAGGCTTAAAGGGAAGCAACAGAATATTATAAGTATCCGGAGAGTCAAAAGCTTCCAGGTACACATTATCATCATTCCCTATTTTCCAGTTATAGAGAAAGACTCCTCCCCAGATTATTGCAGCCAGACCTAAAACCCCCAGCCCAATTCCTGCAATCGTATTCCATCTTATCGGTCGGCGGCGACCAGACCTTGTTTTGTAGGCAGGTTCATGGGTATAGGGGGTATCATAGGTATAATAATCTTCCTGTGTTTCGGGTTCGTAGGTTGTTTCCTCCTCCGGTTCCTCTTCTTTTACCAGTGTAATTTCATTTTTGGGAGTTTCTTCCTTTTTAGAAGCAGTCTCTTCCTGAGAAGAAGTTTCTTTTCCGCCACCGTTAAAACCATCCGATTCAGGTTTTTGATTGATGGGTTTTTCGAACTCGTCTTCCAGGGGCATAATGCTTTCCTGTTTTTTAGGAAGATCACCAAACTTCTGGCGGATATATTTTGTCTCTACGGTTCTGATTTCCTGTACTTCTACAGGTTCATCCTGAATATTTGAATAACGGGCCCGCAGGTAGATGGCTGGCTTCAGCTCTGGAACTTCGACCTTTGCTAATACAGGCTCTTCGTCCAATTCTTCTGAAGTCTCCGGAGTTTCCTCTGAAAGATCCTCTTCGTCCGATTCTTCCTGTTTTTCGATTTCTTCTCTCAAGGATTCTTCCTCTGCATTCGTCTCATCGCTATCAGGCACATCCTCGTTTACAACCTCTTCTTCCAAAACAGAGAGGGGCTCCACCAACAGCTCTTTTTCTTCAGATTCTTCTTTCTCTTCTGTTTCTTCTTCCTCCACCAACGTTTCTTCTTCGACCGGCTCTGATTCCTCCGTATTTTCCTCATGAACCAGAATCTCCTCTTCTTCGGCCTTTTCTATTTTTTCCGCGATGGGTTCTTCTACAATTTCTGTTTCCGGGTTCTCTTTCTCTGGTTCAAGGGTTTTTGATTGATCCTCCGTCTCTGTTTCTTCAATTACTTCCGCCTCAACTTCTATTTCAGGCTCCGATTCCTCAACCATAGCGACTTCTTCAGGACTGATTAATCTCCAGGAAAGCGCATCTTCATTCGCAGATAAATAATACAGCCCCCAGGAGAAAGGCGCGTTTTTGTCTTCTTTTTCCTTGGCTTCCCAATACTCATAAGGATCACTGGCAATTTTTCGGAGAATAAAGGTTTCCTCAACAAGCTCACGGCTCACATCAAATGCTTCGAGCACACTTTTTCCCTGAAGAAGTTCATGATAAAAATACTGCCGGAAGCTTTCAGCAGCTTCTTCATTTCCATCCGTTTGAATACCAATGACGACGGGGGCTCCGGCAAAAAGAAGCTTTTCCACCAAATCCGCAGTAGCCGCTCCGTCAAAGAAAACCAGTCTTAAATCTTTCAGATGATCGAGAAATAAATTACCCCAATCGGGCGCTTTTCGTTTTCCTCCATGAGAGTTGAAAAAAAGTTCCGAACCACCCTCCGTTTTTTCTGAAATAATGTGAAAAACGGTCAGTTGAGGGAAAGTGGCTTCCTCTGCCAGCACATCAAAACCATTTACCCGCACTTCTTTCCCCTCCCGCTGCACAACTGCTACAGGCTCACCCTCAGTGGTTTCATATTTTTCAGTAAATGATATAAATGTATCCAGGAGTTCTTTGAGGACTTTAACTCCTTTATTCTTTTTAGATGGGTTGGCAAAAGCAAGGTAAATAACTGGTCGGATTGCTGGTAACATACAACTATTCAGTAGTCCTGATAAATGTTCGACACAAGCTAAGCAAATCCATATTGACTACAAGGTTTACTCGTGTAAATGGTCAATACTCGTGCCATATCAGACTAATTGCGCGAATGAACCAAAGGATCGCAAAATGCGATTTAGCGATGTTTTAGCTAACCATTTAATTATCAACCTTATGGTAAACGAATGCAAAAAAATCCGTCCCAAAACGATTTTTCCAATCGCAAAATGCAAATTGAGGGTAATTTCCGATATTTGTCGAATATAATTAACAGGGACATGCTATTACTACTCTCCAAATTAATCTTGCTTTTCAGCCGGTGGAAAATCAACGGTGTTCCCCCCAACGACCCTAAATACCTGCTGGTACTTGGGCCTCATACCAGTGCATGGGACTTTATTTATGCACTGGCAGTAAAAACTGTACTAAGGATGGATACTCGTTTTTTAGGTAAAGCAGAGCTATTCACCGGAATTGGAGGATTTTTCTTCAAAATGGTAGGAGGTTATCCGGTAGACCGTTCAAAAAACACCAATCTGGTTGACTTTGTGGCGGAGCAATACGCCAATCACGAAAAACTGTCTTTTGCTCTCGCTCCGGAAGGAACACGCAAGTACATTCCAGAGTTAAAAACGGGTTTTTATCATATCGCCCGAAAGTCTGGAGTTCCTATTTATATGGTCGGTTTGGATTTTGCGAAGAAGATGGTAACGATCTCTGAAGAGTCTTTTTATGCAGGCGAAGATATGCAAGCAGACTTGGAGCGGGTTAAAGATTTTTTTAAGCAGCATGTGGCTAAGTACCCGGAGAAGACTTTTGGGTAGGGGGAAATTCTCATTGAGCCGCTTTAAAAAACGACTCAATGATAAAACGGCTCAATGATGTGGGGACTGTCATTTATCTACTAGATAATAGAATTACACATTCGCCAGAATGAGTATATTCCCTTCCATTGCGCCGTTTTTTAAAGCGCCGTTTTTTAAAGCGGCGCGGAAGCAAAAATGAATCAGCTCCCCGTTTTGGCCTTGGTCAAAGACTTGGCTTCAATAAAAATTCGCTTTACACTGGAATTATCTTCGCGAATGGCTTTTTCAATTCGGGTTATAGAAG
>JAGQVA010000603.1 GCA_020438265.1 Bacteroidota bacterium | reverse complement strand
TTCATCCACCTTTCCTTCCTGATACAGCTGCATTGCCCTGGTTAATTCATTAGAAGATTGGGCGGGATCAAATCTCGACAGACGAGCGGCCAGAGAATCCGCCATTTTTTCTGCCGTTTCCTTCTTTCGGGTAAGCTCGGCTATTGCTTCATAATTCATCTGATCGGCCAGAATTTTCGCTTCTTCCTGATAATTCCGGTCAATGGTGCGGGTAACCTGAAGTTTGTAATATTGTAAAGACAGACTTTGACGCTCTGATTTGGGACAAAGATAAAGGTGCAAACGCTCTGTGTCACGGTCTGGAATACGCGGCCTGAGTGCTTCCCGGTTAATAACGGCAAAACCTTCCTTGTACACATCCAATTCGACCATGGTTCCTCGTGCCGTACCAAAAAGGTCAAGAGTAAATTTGCCCAGTTCATCGGTAAATTGAGTTGAAAAACCATCAACCTCCACGCGGACCTTATTGATGCCTTCGGTTTCACTGAGACCCAGATGAATTTTTCCATTCAATTTTTGGGCATGTAGCGTTACAAAACCTGGAAGAAGGTTCAGTATCAGAAAAAATCGTAACATAATTATTCCTTTTCCATGTCAAATTCAAAAAAATGCTGGTCAACCGTCGGATTGGCCGTGAAGTGATAGGTTTGGTATCCGGGTTTGGTTAATATGAGTGTATGACTGATATTATGAATTTCGTCAGAAGGAATTTCCAGAGTAAACTCTCCCTGACGATTTGTTTGCGTTTGACTTGTACCCGTTTCCAGAGAAATATTCACCTGATCCAAAGGTCCTTCAATATCAGAAACACGCCCCCGAATGGTTTTCAATCGGGATATCCATTTGAGATGAAGTGTTTGAGGATTCCGACGTATCTGCAATAATGTATCAGCCAATTCCCAATAAGGAGAATGAAGCTGAACCGTAACAGGAGAAAAACTTCCTGTTAGTCCTGAAAAATAGGCGGAACCATCCGGAGAAATCTGAGAGGAGATGTTTTTTCCATCAACTTCGAGGATGAGGTTATGCATAATTTCTTTCGAGAAATGGGACTCTTTGCTTCCTTCAGGCAATTGTAAAGCAACCTTCATATCAAAAGGACTCATGTATCTCCAGACTCCCCAACCAGTCAGCGCCAGGCCAATTATCACGCTAAAAACTAATAAGATCTTTCTCCAGGGAAAAGGAACTTCCACATTTAATTTCCATGGCAAATTTCCTCGCCTGAATAACTGCCAGGGTAGTTCTGCCTGATTTTGAGTTTCAGGAAAAGCCCAGGTTAAACTTCGGGTTTTTCCTCCTGATTGAGCAGTCACAGATGCAGAAGCCTCCGCGAAAGCACGATCAACCTCACGGCCGGAAGCCAAATTTTGATAAAAGCTTCAGCAAAATTTTTCGCTCCTGAATCATTAATAGCGGTATCAGTCAGGATCAGCCAGGGAATTCCTGCTTTTTGCAAGGGAATTTGCTGAGTGGCTGTCGCACACCCATTTATAAATACCAGCTTCAAACCCTGTTGATGAGACAGATATTCAGCAAATGAAACGACATCAAACGATTTTTCTGCCCCATTTAATAACAACTCCAGATCCTGCGCATGACCTCCATAATGAAACACCTGGATTCGGTCTTTATATTTCCGAAAAGCATCAAAAATATCGTCTGCGGTGGCGCTGGGGAGTTCTTCAATGATAAGCAATCCCCTATCAACCAGCGGAATCAGGGCCTGCTTGATCACTCTGTGTTCTTCAGAGATATTTCTGAGGAATTCGCCTTCCCGGTCATTCGCAAAGGCAAGAAGTATGATGGGTGGTTGGGGCATGTTTATCTTGAGGGGTTATTGATAAGCTAAATTACTTATCAGTATTGCAATTTTATGTATAAAAAACGCTTTTTAGAGCGAAGCTCGCTCTACGATTAAATGTCATCCTGAGCTTGTCGAAGGACCTATTGACCTGGGAATGTTTGAAAAATACACTCAATTCCTTAGATCCTTCGACAGGCTCAGGATGACAGCGCTGTTCTGTACGAGCTTCGCTCTAAAAAGCGTTTTTTATACTTAATTTGCGTTAGTACTTATCTATCGCACTCTTCCTATTGTCCCAGTCGCAATTTTATTAAAAATATCACCCACCTTTCCCAATGAGGGAATCATTAACTAAACAAATCCTGGACATCTTCTGGCTTCAATTTCTTCAGGAAGCCTGATTCTACATGAATTATGTCCTTGGCCAGAGCCTTTTTCTGTTCCTGGAGTTTTAGAATTTTCTCTTCAATGGTATCCTTACAGATCAGTTTATAAGCAAAAACATTCTGTGTTTGGCCGATACGGTGGGTACGGTCAATGGCCTGCTGTTCGACGGCAGGGTTCCACCAGGGATCTACCAGGAAGACGTAGTTGGCTTCGGCCAGATTGAGTCCAAATCCTCCTGCCTTCAGACTGATCAAAAAGGCTTTTTTATCGTCGTTTTCCTTGAAGGTATCAACCAGATTTTCACGGTTTTGGCTTTCGCCTGTAAGTTTGACATAATCGATTCCCCGCTTTGTCAATTCATCTCCAATCATGTCGAGCATTCCCTTAAAAAAGGAGAAAATCAGCACTTTATGACCTTCGGCAAAAATGTCATCCAACATTTCAAACATTACCTCCATCTTGGCTGATTCTTCGGTAAATTGTCCTTCTTCCTCATCCAGAAGGTTGGCTGAGTTACAGATTTGCCGCAATTTTAATAAACCCTGAAGAATGTACATACCCGCTTTTTGATATCCCTCTGTCTCGATTTTCTCCATCAACAAATTGCGGTATTTGTCTTTGAAATGATCGTAGACTTTTCGCTGTGCCGGAGACATTTCACAGAATAAAACGGTTTCTGTTTTTTCGGGAAGATCTTTTGCTACCTCCTGTTTTTTACGGGAAAGAATGAAGGGATAAACCAGCTTTCGGAGCTGTTCGGCAATTTCTTCGTCTTTGTTTTTGTCAATGGGCGTGGCAAATTCCCGGCGGAATCCTTCCAGACTACCCAACATCCCGGGATTGAGAAAATCCATTTGAGAATAGAGATCGAAAGTATTATTCTCAATCGGTGTACCGGTCATAATCATGCGGTTTTTTGCATTCAGGAGTTTGACCGATTTGGCAGTTTGAGTCGTTGGGTTTTTGATTGCCTGAGACTCATCCAGTACCACGTAGTGAAAAGGGATTTCTTTGAGGAAATCAATATCAGAACGGGCCAGACCGTAAGTGGTAATGATTAAATCGTAGTCTTTAAATTCTGCTCCATCTTTGCTGCGATCCGAGCCAGTATGTCGCAGGGCCTTATATCCCGGGCAGAATTTTTCCACCTCACTCATCCAGTTAAAAACCAGAGAACGCGGCACAATAATCAGGTGAGTAGCTCCTTTGTTTTGAGCGGAGATTTTCATCAAAAAGGCCAGCATCTGTACCGTTTTTCCCAGTCCCATATCATCGGCGAGACAGCCACCCCAGCCAAATTCATTGAGAAAATTAAGCCAGTTAAATCCTTCTTTCTGATACTTTCTCAGTTCGGCAGTAAGTTTTTGAGGAACTTCTACCTGTTTGATTTTCTTAAAATCTTTCAGTCGTTCCCGCTTTTCAAGAATTTCCCGGAATACCTCTCCATTCTCAATTTCCTCATAAATTTCATCTACTGCATTTACCTGAAATTCTGAGATTTTAAGTTTCCCCCGGTTTGTTTTACCAACTTTAAAAAGGGTACTGTACTTTTTGAGCCATTCCTCCGGCAGCATCCCGATAGAACCATCTCCCAGTTTCACATACTGCTGATTGTTCAAAATAGCTTTTCGGATATCCGACAGCTTGACTTTTTGGCCACCAAAACTTACCTCAATATCCAGGTCAAACCAATCCGTACCACTACTGGCCTGAAGGCGAATGGTAGGACGGTGCGGATTATAGGCCATCTTTTTCAGTTCTTTCAAACCCAGCACTTCAAAACCCAGTTCTCTGAATTTGGCGAAAGCATCAAAGAACCAGTTTTGGTACATGACCTTATCAATAGGCAAAGAAAAATAGTGATCCTGAGTCTGCGCAAATTTGGGGTGAAGGGCCACCAGTTTCTTCC
>JAGQVA010000602.1 GCA_020438265.1 Bacteroidota bacterium | reverse complement strand
CAAAAACAAACCAGGAGATATATCCATACGGTAGGCATAGTCCGAAAGCCACTCATTGACGCCCCAGAAAATCAAGGGCCAGGCCAGGCCAACTCCAACAAGAAGCAGGATCATGATTTCCCGATTAAGCATGAGCCAGATGTCCAGGGCATTTGCTCCCAGAACTTTTCTAATGCCAATTTCCTTCATTTTCAACCGCGCATTAAATGATACCAGTCCGAATAGCCCAAGACAGGCAATGATAACTGCCAGCAAACTAAAACTGCCAAATAAAGTTCCAAACCGCTGATCGCTCTCGTATTGTTCATCAAACCTTTCACTGAGAAAAAAGTATTCGAAGGCATTGCCGGGGAAAAAACGGTCATAAACTTCCTGAGTATAAGCAATCGTTTCTGAAATATCATTTTCGGCTACCCGGAGAGAAATAAAACTATTGGTAGAATAGGCAGGAATAATCACCAAAGGTTCAATGGGAGTGTGAAGAGAAACCTGATGAAAATCTTCCATTATCCCAATGATATTCCAGTTCATTCCCCAAAAACTCACAGGAAGCCCTACAGCTGAGTCGGGAGAATAACCCAGCATTTTCACAGCAGATTCATTTACCAAAATAGTACTGAGCTTTGAAAAATCAGGATTATGATCTCCCACACGAAAATCTCTCCCTGCCAACAGATTTATTTGATAGGTATTGACAAAGTCGTAATCAGCAGCCATATTACGCAGAGTATAATCGCGGGAATCTCTCACCCGAAAATTAAAAACCCTGCCCAAATTACGTCCTGGAATTTGTCGGGAAGTTGTTGCTGCTTTGATATTGGGATTTTCGATTAAAGTGTTTTTGAAGCTGTTGGTTCGTTCGATAAAGGTTGAATCAAATCCTGTCATCTCCGGGCTGGAAACGACTAATATCTGATCGATTTCAAGCCCCAAATCCTGATCATTCATATAGTTTACCTGCTGGAAAACCGTAATTGCTGCTGCCATTAATACAATGGAGCAAATAAATTGAAACACAACCAACCCTCTCCTCAGCGCTACACCCTTAAAGGAATTTTGAAATTGTCCTTTCAGTACTTTTACAGGCTGATAAGCGGAAAGAACAAAAGCAGGATAAAAACCCGAAATGAGAATGCCAACCAAAACGCCTGTAATCACCCAGATAAAGGTCAGCCATCCTGAAGAGCCTAACCAAAGGATTGCACTCAAATCAAGATTCCAGTCAACCAGTTGGTTATAAAAGGGTTGCAGTACCTGCACAAAGGTAAAAGCGATAAAAACTGCCAGGATATTTAACAAAAAAGCCTCAGTCAAAAACTGGAA
Organism: Bacteroidota bacterium; assembly: GCA_020438265.1. Classification (GTDB taxonomy): domain Bacteria; phylum Bacteroidota; class Bacteroidia; order J057; family J057; genus JAGQVA01. The sequence continues at coordinate 2,788 of JAGQVA010000602.1, read as the reverse complement.
AATCAACTGGCTTTTCACCGCCCCCAATACTTTTCTGACGCCTACTTCGCGTGCCCGATCCATTGCCTTGGCTGTGGCCAGATTCACATAATTAATCCAGGCAATTGCAAGGATAAATCCGGCGATAATCAGCATGGCCCAAACTGCCTTTCCATTACCTGTCGTGCCAATTTCATATTGGAAATCAGAATAAAGACGGGCCTCGCTTAAAGGCTGAAGAGAGAATTTTTCTTCACTTCCTGAAACTTCGGTTCCCTTGAAATGTACCTGACTGAATTCTTCCAGCTTGGGCGAAAAATCATCATTTTCAAATCCCGGGCTTACCTCCACATAGTGCCAAAAGTCAGAATTCGTCCAACTGATTGCAGAGAAGTTTTCATAATAAGCCTCTATGGTTTTGAAAGAAAGTAACATATCAAATTCCAAATGAGAATTCTGAGGAATATCTTCGAATACCGCTGTTATCATAAAACTTTCCCGGTCCTCATCAATTAAAATTGTCTGACCAATCAATTCCTCAAAATCGACATCTTCTCCAAAATACTTCTGCGCCAATTTCCGGGAAAGAGCTATTTTCCGCACTTCTTTCAAACAGGTTTCCCGATCTCCTGCCAACAGAGGAAAATCAAAGATTTCCAAAAAGTATTCATCTACTGCGAAAGGCCCGGTTTCTATAAATACCTGATCATCAATGATTACCGGAATTTGACCGGTAGTCGTGAGAGTCGTTGCCCTAATAATTTCGGGATAATCGTCAACAAGCCCCTGCCCTACTCCGGCATAGGTTATCGTTCCATGTTGAACCAAATCTCCTTCCTGAAACCTGTCATTCACCACTCTGTAAATCGAATCCTTTTTTTGGTGAAAACCATCAAAACTCAATTCAAAACCCACATATTCCAGTATAAAAAGGGTAACTGTCATGCCAATGGCCAGTCCCATGATATTGATGAATGAAAACCCTTTATTACGGGTCATATTCCGGAAAGCGATCAGAAGATAATTGCGAATCATTTAGCTTGATTTTGGAATTGGGTGAAGTTAATAAATATGATTTAATCGGCATTTCTATATTTCAAGACAAATGCCATTCATTAACTTACTATCAATCAGCCTGTTACGCAATTACAGTCTGACACTCCCTTCTTTACTCGTATCATAATAGGACAAATTATGTGTCAATTTGAGACGATGATGATGAAGGATAGTTCCAAATAAAAACAGTAAATTCCCCCTCCAATTACTGCTTATCACATGAAACAATCTGCACTGTTCAGAACAATAATTATCCTCATCTTTTTTGCCCTGGGTTATTATGCACGGAGAATATTACCTTCATCAATTACCGAAATGGTATACACTCCTTTTTGGTGGCTGTTATTTTCCGTTCTGGGCTCCCTGATTCTTTTTGATTGGCGAAATGTTTTATCCAGCCTCGGACTGGACACAAAAATGGGATCGGGATTGGGAATTGCTTTTCTACTTACTCTTCCTATGTTGATTGGTTATGCTTTTATTGGTCAGGTTAACGAAGAAATTACTCCTTTGAATATTATCAAGGGAGCCTTTGTGGCAGCATTTTTTGAAGAGGTCTTTTTCCGTGGATTTCTCTTTGGGCAGCTGTTTCGTTTCAGTAAATGGGGATTTATTCCAGCTGTACTGGCAAACAGCATTATCTTTGGAATTGGTCATTTATACCAGGGCAATAGTTTGAGTGAAACACTTGGTGTATTCAGTGTCACACTCGTTGGCGGAATCTGGTTTGCCTGGCTGTATATCGAATGGGAAACTCTCTGGCTGCCTATTGGCTTGCATTTATTAATGAATTTATACTGGATGATTTTTAATATTTCTGACACAGCTCTGGGAGGATTTGGTGCAAATATTTTTCGTGTAACAACGATTGCCCTTTCCGTCTATTTCACTTTGAGACATTGTCAAAAACGCGGCAAATTCCTGATAAATACCCAAAATTTGATTTGGCAGAGGGGTTCTCAAAACTTTTTTACTCTGTAGTAAAGCAAATTACCAAAAAGAAAAAAGCAGATGAATAAAACGGTTTTAATCACTGGCAGCAACGCAGGCATTGGCAAACTTACGGCTCAACTATTCGCACAAAAGGGCTGGAAAGTGGCCGCCACCATGCGTTCAGTAGAAAAAGCTGGCGAACTTGCAGATACAGAAAACATCTATATCTATCCTCTTGATGTTACCCAAACCGAATCAGTTGAAAAAGCTGCCCGAGCCTGTCTGAAAGATCTGGGGCACATTGATGTGGTGATCAACAACGCTGGTTTCGGCGTTTACGGAGTTTGTGAATTGGCCACAGAATCGGAAATTGATCGTCAATTTGACGTAAATGTCAAAGGGGTAATCAGGGTCATGAAGGCTTTTTTACCGCATTTTCGTCAGCGAAAAGAAGGTTTGTTCATCAATATTTCCTCAGTTGCTGGCCTCATCACTTATCCAATGGGTTCTCTTTACAACGCGACCAAATGGGCTATCGAAGGCTTGACAGAAGCGATGGCTTTTGAACTTCGTCCATTCAATATTCGGGTAAAGCTAGTTGAGCCTGGTAGTTTTGCTACCAATTTCCAGCAAGTCGGGCTGGTTTGGACACAAAGTGAAACGATCTCAGATTATGATGAAATGATTCGCCATAATCAGGAGCGACGGGACAAAATTCAGTCAAAACTTGCCAATCCCATTGCTGTTGCGCAAAAAATTTATGAAGCTGCTGTTGACTCTTCTAATCGTTTGCGGTACCTCGTAGGCGAAGATGCAGAAC
>JAGQVA010000601.1 GCA_020438265.1 Bacteroidota bacterium | reverse complement strand
TACAAGAAAGTTGCAGCCGTTTTTATCTGGACCTAAATCAAAAGACTCTTTGAAGCCAGAGAAAAAAAAAAAAAAAAAGAAGAAATGGGTTATGTCCAGGGAGGTTATAAAACTGTCTTTGACCGTCTGGAAGAAAGCCTTACTTCAAGAGGAGCCGCGATTCTCACAAAAACTGGCGTAGAAGCAATTACGCCATCTGAAAACGGTGGAATCATCGTTACAGCCAATGGAGAATCCACACATTTTGACAAGGTTATATGTACCAGTCCGGTAAGCGTGATGGAACAAATCGCAGATCCTTCTTTGCTTCAGATCAAAAAATCAGATCAACAGGTCGAATATCTGGGCGTGATTTGCATGATTCTGCGTACAAAAAAACCTTTTACCGATTATTATGTGCTCAATCTTGCAGATGACAGAATCCCTTTCACCGGAGTCATTGGCATGAGTACGCTGGTAGCCACTGAAGAAACAGGAGGAGATTATCTGACCTATTTTCCCAAGTATATGATCTCAACCGATCCGGCATTGAGAGAATCTGAAGAAGAACTGACAGAGTGGTTTATGAAGGGCGTAAAAACTCTTTATCCTGAACTCAAAGACGATGATATCATTGATATTCACCTGAATCGCGCTTTTAAGGTTCAGCCGCTCCAGGTACTCAATTATTCAGAGATCATTCCTAAAACAGAATCTTTGCATCCGGATTTTCACATTGTCAATACTTCTCAGTTTGTCAATGGAACATTGAATAATAACTCCGTTGTCAAACATGTGTCCGAATACCTGAGCAAGTATAAACATTCATTTTTAGCCCACAGGCAGTCTCATAATCCTATAACATTTTCATAAAACTCATGGTTTCATTTACCAAACCATCCAGTTCCCGTTCATTCGCCTCTCAAACCAAAAAACCTACCTTAACCCTTATATGTCCCGCATATAATGAAGGGCTGATTATTGAATCAAGTGTAAGCAAGTTATGCGACTATCTCGCTACGATTGAAGAAAAGGCCGATTGGGATATTTTGATTATCAACGATGGGAGCTCGGATAATACAGCCATGCTTGCAGATCAGCTTTCATCTGAAAATGAAAAAATCAATGTCATTCATCACCGGATCAATCGCAACCTGGGAGCTGCCCTGAAAACCGGCTTTAAATATGCCACAGGGGATTATGTTCTGGTATTGGACCTCGATTTAAGTTATAGTCCGGATCATATTGAGCAGCTTCTGGATACCATTATCGATAATGATGCAGACATTGTTATTGCTTCCCCATACATGAAAGGAGGAAAAACCACAGCCGTTCCATCCATTCGTCTTTTCCTTAGCAAATCAGCAAACAGGATCATGAAATGGACTTCTGGCAAGGATATCCATACTTTCACAGGTATGGTAAGAATCTACCGGGGAAATTTTCTCAAATATCTCAATCTTAAATCCAGCACTTTTTCTGTTCAACCGGAAATCATTTATAAAGCCATTCTGCTCAGGGCGAAAATCATGGAAATTCCGGCTCACCTCGACTGGAGTTTTCAGAAGGAAAGGGTCGGCAGGGTATCCAGTGCAAAACTCTTTAAAGGAACTTTACTGGGGCTGATGTCGAGTTTTATCTTTAAGCCGTATGGGTTTTTTATGGCAATTGGTTTGTTATTATTCTCTGTTGCCTTGTATGTAACAGGATGGATATTTCTCAATACATTCCTGGCAATGCCTGATATCGCCTCTGACAGTCTTTATACCCAATTTAATGCCGCAGTGGCTCAAACCTATAATGATCGGCCATACTCATTCATTGTGGCTGGTACGGTACTGATCGTATCCTTTCAATTTCTGAGTGCAGGTTTTCTTTCGCTTCAGAGCAAGCGATACTTTGAGGAATTGTTTCATTTAAACACTTCTATCAATAAGACCACCAAAGGAATAGATGATTAAATGACAATCAAGGCAAATACTGGTCAAAGCAGGCAAAAAATCATCCTGTTAATTTCCCTGGTTTTACACCTGGCGATTTCGATTTCGTTTGCCTTTTTTTGGGCTATCCGGTCTGACGAGGCGTATACGATGCACACAACTTCGGGCGACCTTTCTCTGGCCATAGACAGGGCCTGGGGATTTGAAAACCAGCCTCCTGTATATTTTGCCCTTCTTTCTATTTGGAGAGATATTCATCCCTCACTATTTTTTGCCCGTTTTTTCTCCATTATTTGTATTGCCCTCACAACGTTATTTATCCCTGGTCTGATTCGCAGATATGCCCCTGGCACAAAACTATGGCTGGTTTTGCTATTGTTTTTATTCAATCCATATACCATTTATATAGCCATTGATGCAAGGACTTATGCCCTGATGATTCTCATGGGTGTTAATGCCATGATTTTTTTTCATGATGGATTTATTAAAGAGAACCCCCAAATCCAGACAAAGCTTATGTATGCGCTTCTGGGGTTATTGGGGTTAATGACTCATTATTATTTCGCCTTTCTTTTTGTGGCTAACGGATTGGTTTTATTGCTTACACGACCATGGAAAGAAACTTTGAGTTATGGTTTGTATATGCTTATACCTGTTGCAGGATTAATTCTTATCATTCCCGAACTTAGTGGACAGGTAAATTCCACATCATCGGGGGAAGGATATCAAGGTTCTTTCCTTCAAACCGGAAAATTTGTTCTCAAGATGATTGACGAGCATTTCACATTGGGGAAAATTCCTTTTATTCATTTTTTCAGATTAGCCATCATAGGAATACTGAGCCTGGTTATTAGCCGGGATTTTAGGAAAATAATAAAAAACAAAGGAAAAGAAGCCAGCCCTCTTCTTATTATCCTCATTACACTATTCATGACCTTTGCTATGATCCACTGGTTACTGGGCCCTCTTTTTGTCGAATTAAAATACCGATACCTCCTGCTGTTACCTATGGTTCTTCTTATAGGATATATCCTTTCTTTATCCAGCGAAAAATGGCCTTATCTTCTGTTTATACCCGTGATACTTTTGGTTTATGGACTGGGATTTAATTATCGATTTTCTCCATTTTATAAAGTTGAAGATTATAAGGGCATCTCCGCATTTATCGAAATACATGAGTCAAACAACCAACCCATTATGGTTTATAATGCGGTAGAAGCCATGGTTTTACCTTTTCATTATCACGGAAAGAATGAGATTTATTCCATTCCTGTCCCCATAGACTTTGATCAAAGATGGGACCATCAAAAATGGATTTTACGCAGTGAAGAACAAGTACAAAAAGTTTTTGAATCTGTTCCGACCCCAATTGATACAGTTTGGTTTTTAAGTAATGGAAAAGAGTCTTACGGAAACATTTCCTACAATCGCCATTACCTGGAAAATTATATCCGACATAACTACACCGTCATAGATTCTCAGAAATTTGAAAAGCGCATGACGCTTCAATTACTCAAAAAGAAAAAGCAAAGAATTACTCATAGATTACAGGGGTTTCCCATAAAAAATTTCTCGAGAGAGAAAGACCCCGTTAGGGGTCAAATATGGGTAGAAAAGGATTTTATCCCGCAAATTTTCGTCAGACTTTGCGTCGTAGCGACGCAAAGTCTGACGAGGAGGAGGGAAAAAACTATAAATTCCTACCAATATTTCATCCCTAACGGGATGAGAATCTTCCGATTCATTTCTATAAGAAAACCCTGGCATAGATCATCTCAGAAACCTGAATTGAAATGAAAAACAATGATAAAATCATCGGAATCATTTATCTGCTCATTGATATTATCATCAGTGTTATAGCCCAACTGATTCTGAAAAAAGCCATGGTCAATATCGGAGAATTTGATCCTGAAGCGGGAATCCTTAATTATGGGTTATCCTTTTTGAATTTTCAGGTTATATTGGGGTTAGGACTTTATGGTCTGGGCATGGTTTTTTGGTTGTTATGCCTCACCAAACTGGATCTGAGTTTTGCCTATCCGGCAGCTACTCTTCAGTATATTTTTATCTTTCTGGGAGCCTGGATCATTTTTGAAGAATCCATTTCCCATTTGCGCCTGGCAGGGCTGGCTGTCATTTGCCTGGGCGTAATTATTATGTCAACCGGAATGAAAAAAGCATGAATCCCATTATCTATGCC
>JAGQVA010000600.1 GCA_020438265.1 Bacteroidota bacterium | reverse complement strand
TCCATATTATTATAGTTTTGATACTGAAAATAATAATATCAATAACCTGTATCGCCAGGCAATTAATGTAAGGCTGGGCGGAGAGCTAAGATTGGATATTTTTCGTCTGAGAGCCGGGGGAGCTCTTTATGGAACTCCTTTAAGTACAGAAGCACAGGAATATCTGGATTATTCCGATCTTTCTACCATTGAAAAAATTACCGGAGATAGAAGAATATTCACATTAGGTGCAGGGGTCAGGCAACCGAATTTTTATCTCGACGTTACTTTTATAAACCAACAGCAGGAAGATAAATTCAGTCCGTATTTTTACGATTCTCCTGATTTTTTCTCCCCTACGGTAGTAAATAAGAGAATTACAAACCGAATCGTAACATCAGTTGGTTTTAATTTTTAGTAAACTGTTAACCAGAAATTATCCTATATGAAGCATAGTTACCTTTTTTTGTACATTCATTAAAGGAGAAGCTATGACTAACCCCATTTTTCAAATTCTCTCGGACGAGCTTTATGGGAAGCTCGTGGAGTTAAACCTGCTCAATAAGAAAGTAATTCGTGACTTTCAGATCAAAAGACGATACCTGGAATTGCGAAATGATGGAATGAAATCAGCCGATGCGATTGAATCTATTCTTGATGAGTATCCTTACCTTCAGTTTGATACTGTTAGAAAAATTATCTACAGTGTGAAACTTCCCGAGGAAATTGATTTAAAAGCGTTCTGCGCCTGAAGGCGCAAAAACATGAGAACAAGAAGAGCAAATCGCGGTTTTAGACCGCGATTTTTTTTTAATCGATATCTTCCTCCAACATTTCGATCAGTTTTTGCTCCAACTGATGCCCTCTCAATTTTTTAGCGGCAATTTTCCCTTCTTTATCCAACAAAACAGTATAAGGAATCGCGATCACACCATAGGTTCTCGCAGCAACACTCTGCCAGTATTTCAAATCGCTGACATGCACCCAGGGAAGGCCGTCCTTTTCTATCGCAGCAACCCAGCTTTTTTTATCCCGATCCAGACTCACTCCCAAAATTTCAAATCCCTGGTCTTTATATTTTTCATACAACTTTTTGACATGGGGGTTTTCTCTTCGGCAAGGCCCACACCAACTGGCCCAAAAGTCAATCAATACAATTTTGCCCCGAAAATCGGAAAGCCTCAGTGTATCTCCTTCCGGATTGGGAAGAGAAATTTCCGGAGCAACTGCACCTATCATCTTGGAACGAGAATCATTGACCTGTTTTTCCAGGTTCTCAGCAACAGTTGGATTATCTCCCGGATAATCATTCAAATACATTTCTGCATATTTCACAAAGGCTGTTTCATTTCTTCCCTGAAAACCATTGGTAAGCCCAATTAATGCCAGTTTTTTTCCTCTACCCTGAGAAGGCAATTGCTCCAGCCAATGATCTGTATATTCAATCTGAGCCTTGCTGGGAATTCCCACCTGAGCAATCGTCAAGGCAAAAGAGCGGAAAGCGTCATGCACCAGGGGCATCCTTTCGTAAACCGGATCAGAAAAATCAACAAACTGAAAAAAAGTTGTCCCAAAATAGTCAGCCTCTGATTGGTCATTCTCCTTATTATGTTGATAGCTTAGATACGTCCTGAGTGCAATGGCTTTAGCCACCAAAGGGCTTTGTTCTTTCAAAGTATCAAGCAACCCTATCTTTTGCTGATCCAGATCAGCCATACGCTTGTCCAGACTTTCCTTTAAATCAGGAGTTCTACTGACATTCCGGTACTGACCTATTAAGCTGTTAAAATGACGGGCAATATCGTCTGACCTCCGGATTGCGTCTTCATACAGGCGGTTTTCATTTGAATTGTTAACTTTTGCTTTATTAAATGTTTTACATTCTCCTGAAATAGAAACCTGAGGTTCATTACCCAGAATCATCAACCGCGTGTTTTGAGGCATTCCTCCCCCGATCAGGTAAAATCCTTCAGGAACATCCTTAATATTTAAACCAAATCCGATAAAACTTTCTGTTTTCGTCAATGGAATTTTGGCTACTGGCCTCAAGGATACGCCATCTAATTCAAAAAACATCAATGTATCCAGATCGCAGGAACTCAAATTTCCATTTATATTAATGCTGTTTTGGGAAGAAAGTGGAATAATGATTCCATGAGAAAAAATTAAGAAGAGAATATATCCAATAAATCTATTCATATTATTTTCGGTTGTCATTTAGCCATAAAGATACGAATTAAGAATTATATTCTGGTTTTGTTCTATTTACTACAAAAAGAAAACCTCCGAACCCAAACAGATTCGGAGGCAATATTTTTGTTTATAATTCTCTTAATTTAGACGTGGATCTACCGGGTAATTGGAAATAATTTTATACTTCGTTCCCATTGTTTGAAGCACCTGCCTCCACATATCAGAATAATCATCCTGAAAGATAAACTCGGGAGCCTGAGGGGCAACAATCCATGATTTTTGGTCCAATTCCTTTTCTAACTGATTAGGGCCCCAACCTGAATAACCGACAAAAAACAGCACATCAGCAGGGCTAACTTCTCCCATGGTCATCATCTGGCGAAGCTGCATAAAATCGCCTCCCCAGAAAACTCCATTATAGACTTCTTTCGCTTTTGGCAAATTCGCTATCCGATGTACATATTGCAGTGTTTCCTGCTCTACCGGGCCACCCATAAAAACTGCAGAGCCAATAGCTGGCATTCCTTTTACGACTTCATCAATGGCGACATTTAGTTGGCGGTTCATTACAAACCCAAGACTTCCCTGATCATTATGCTCTACAAGAAGAACCACCGTACGTTTAAAATTATAGTCATGCATAAAAGGTTCCGAGACCAAAAACCGTCCCGGCTCGGGTTTATAAGAGCTCGTCAACATAGTTTGGATTATTAGCTAGGTTTAACATGTAGGGGTATTTAGATCTAAAAATCTGAAAAAAGGTACAAAATCTTCCTCTGAATACCAACGATCTTGACATTTGGTCAAATAAATATTCGAAGATTGAACTAATTATTTATTCAGAAAGTAACCGTAATAAAACCCCGTTTGTCCAGCCAAATCCATCTTGATTAGGGTATTCTCCACCGCCAGCTTCCAGACCTGAATCCATGACATTATACTTTTCCACCAGCTTCCCTGTCCGCTTAAACACTTCCGTATTCAGTCTCACCCATCGAGTTTTGATTTTATCTGCCAGGTCGTCATGCCCATAATTTCTGAGTCCTTTAATGGTAACCCACTGCAAAGGCGCCCATCCGTTGGGAGCATCCCATTGCTGACCAGAGCGATTGAGAGTTGTTGCAACTCCACCGGGTTGAAGAAAGGAGTTCTCAATAACTGCTTTAACTGAAGCCGCCTGTTCATCCGTAGCTATTTTCATAAAAAGAGGGAACATCATTGCCAGAGAAGGAACATCCGTAGCAGTTTTATTTACAAAATCATAATCCACAAAATGTCCCTTTTCCTTATCCCAATTATATGTAAGAATAGCATTGCGGCGTTTTTCAGCTGATTCGGTAAAATGGGCCTGAGATTCAATCTTCCCTGCTACCTGATAAGCCCGGGCAAGGGTAGTTTCCAGTTGAAATAACAAACAATTCAAGTCAACCGGGATAATCTCTGTTGTACGAATCGTGGAAAGATTCTGAGCATCAGCAAACCAGCGCGTACTAAAATCCCAACCAGATTCACAAGCAGAACGAAGATCACGGTAAACCTCTTCAGTCTCTCTTTCTGTTTCTTTGGCTAATATTACATCTTCACGGTAAGACTCTGGTCTGGGTTCTGCCTTTTCATCCCAGTAACGGTTGACAATTTCGCCACCAGGAAGTAACACGGTGTGTTTAGCTGTAGGATTTTCCGGAGTTAAATCCTTCCGGCCATTCATCCAGAAAGCGTATTCTTTTTCTAATGAAGGCAGGTAACGCACCAGGATTGAATCTCCTTCTATTTCTGCTAATAACTCAACCATTAAAGCAAAAAATGGTGGTTGGGAGCGCCCCAAATAATAGGTTCTGTTCCCGTTGGGGATAAAACCTACTGTCTCAATCAGGTAGGAGAAATTATCAACCATTTTACGGACCATAGGCTGTGAATTATCAGAAACCTGAAGCCCTAACATGGTAAAATAG
>JAGQVA010000599.1 GCA_020438265.1 Bacteroidota bacterium | reverse complement strand
CGAAACGTATTTCAGCTGATCTGGATAGGCTTCCGGGTCTCCCGCCAGATCAAATGCTTCCTGTGCAAGAATTGCCGAAGAAGTATGGTGCCCATGGCCACCACCGCCTTTTTCGGGGCCAGGGAAACGAGTAATGATCACATCCGGCTGGAACTTGCGAATGGCCCAGACTACATCACTGAGCACTTTGTCTTTATCCCAGATTTCCAGGGTTTCCTGATGGTTTTTGGAATAACCAAAGTCATAAGCACGGGTGAACATTTGTTCCGCGCCGTCAATGCGCCTTGCTGCCAGAAGTTCCTGAGTACGAAGAATCCCCAGATAAGGACCTTGTTCGTCCCCCAGAGAATTCTGTCCACCATCGCCGCGCGTCATGGACAGATAGCCTGTTCGGTATCCTTTTTCACCAGCCATATAAGCCAGTACGCGGGTATTTTCATCATCAGGGTGAGCGGCAACGTAAAGAACACTGCCCAAAACCTGAAGTTTTTTAATGGCATGTTGTATTTCTGCAGCACTTTTAGGAGGTAAGGGAGCCTGCCCGAAAGCAGGAATAATCAATAAGTACACTCCCAAAATCACCGTATACATCGAGCGAATGATTTTCATAGAATTTTATTGATCAAAGTTTAGCCATCCAATATACTCAAGTCTGGGCAAATTCGTAAGGAATCGTTGATTTTTATAGTTCTCTGGTAAATTTGTTACAATCTACCTACCTTGTTGATGTATTTATTCATATAAAAGGAGTCTAATTACTGGTCCATGAAAGCAAGCTCATTTTCCATTTTCATTCCAATCATTTTCCTCTTTATTCTCAGCTGCAGCAAAGGAAAATACGATCATATATTCGGTAAAGAATATCGCTCACTGACTGAATTTCCCGAATTTGCAGACATGGCCAGAGGGGGAGGAGCTTTGATTGGGGAAAAAGAAAATGTGAATTATGTCATCAATTATTATCGAAAGGATACGGTTAACCTGATTGCTTTTGAGGAGATCAGCAGAAAAGTGAAAGGTCAGTCGAGGTTTAAGCTGTTGGATGTGCTCGAAATTTATAATCTGGAAGAAAATCAACAGATTACTTTTGGAGAATGCAGAATGAAACAAAATACAGACAAGGAAATTATCGCTATCTATGAAGATGTAGATACTACTGAAGTTCAGTTTTATAAAAACATCGTCCAGGCCTGGCGGGCCAATCAGACAACCCGAAAAATAGAACCGATTGAAATTGCCGATATTGATTGTGTCAATAAGGTATTTGGATTATAAAACGACCAGGAAAAATGAAAACCCATATTATCTTGTTTGCATTGGTTTGTTTGATTTTTTCGACTTCCAACGCTCAAACCAACCAGGAACTGGCTTATCAAAAAGCGAGGGAGGCAATTAAACTGATGGATGAAGGAAAGCTGGATGAAAGTATTGTTTTGTTGAAAGAAAGCCAGAAACTGGACCCTGAGAATATTCATTATTCGTATGAAATGGCCCTTGCATATACCTATAAAAAGGATTATAAAAAGTCTATTAGCATTTTAAAAAAGGTATTAAAGAAGTCAGAGGCCAACAGTCAGTTTTATCAGTTATTGGGCAATAGTTATAGTATGTCAGGCAATAAAGTAAAGGCTTTAAAAACTTATGCAGAAGGCCTGGATGTATTCCCCAATTCCGGAAATCTTTACCTGGAAGCCGGCAATATCTCTCTGATGGCAGAGGATTATGAGCAGGCCATTCAGTTTTATGAAAAAGGCGTGGAGGTTGACCCTGAATTTCCTTCCAATTATTATCGGCTGGCACTATTGTTTTTACATTCCTCTGACAAATTGAGCGGCCTGATTTATGGAGAAATTTTCATGAATCTTGAGCGTACCACTTCCCGGACTGTGGAAATGAGCAAATTACTGTTTGAGACTTACGACAGTTCCGTGGAGTTTATGGGGGATAGCATCAAAACCGACTTTTGTCAAATTGTCATAATCGCTGAAGATTTTGATCCTGAAAACTTCAAGCTCCCATTTTGCGGTGTTTTTGGCCAGCATTTTATAATGGCTACGGTTGGACAGACAGAAATGAATCTGAAAAGTCTGGCCGAGATGCGGTCAACATTTATTGATTTGTATTTTGACGAAGAAAACGAGGTTTTTTCCGGAGCTAAGATCTACCCGAATGTCCTTTATAGTTATCATCAAATGATGAAGGAAAATAAGGTGTTTAATGCCTATAACCACTACCTTTTCCAAATGGCAAGGGAGAATGAATTTGTAGCGTGGAAAGAAGAGAATAGTGAGGAATATGATGCTTTTGTGGAATGGTATACTGATGAGGAAAACTATTTGACGATTGGTGCTGAGAATACATTTTTGAGGAGGTAGGGAATGTCTTTGTGGTTTTTACCACGGAAGACACGGAAAACACGGAAGTTTCATTTCGTATTTGCTTTGTCTGCTTTATGACTTTTGTGGTTTTTACCATGGAAAATACGAAAAACACAGAAGTTTCATTTCGCATTTACTTTATTTACTTTATGACTTTTGTGGTTCAAATAAGAGTAGTCCTAAGACAATCATTTTATCCCCAGACGACTGGATCCAATTTGTTGTAGAATATAAAAAGAGATAATTCTTCCTGGGCCCAGAGAATTCTCGGCACTTATAGAAAAAGTAGTCTTTTTAAATCGCATTTTAGCTGTTAAGTCAAAGAGAGTAATAGATAATGGTCCAGGGCCTTCATTAAGCGAAGTCAGAGGAAATTGCCAGTCAAAACCTCCGCCCAATTGGAATGCGAAATCAGGCGTTTCATAAAAATAGTGATTGACAAGAATTTTTTGTTTTGCAAAAATATGGCTTACAAAGTTTGAAGTATACCTGTAATTATAAAAAACTACTTCTCCTGTAAGGCTAAACCCTAATTTCCTTGATAGACCTGGGAATCGAAACTCACCTCCATAAGCTGCTGAAAGAGAAGCCGGCGAATTATATCCTTCTGCATCGATGATTAAAAAGGAGGCGCCTACCTGATGATTATAAATAGCATTGGGAGAGGCTTTGATCGTGAAATAATTTGCCTCGATATCGCGGCATCCTTCATAAGCCCTTATCAAAGCCAAAAATTCAGAATCCTGAAACTCCATTTTCATAATATGTTCCTCAGCAGCCTGACAACCCTGAAATATGTGCCTCAACTTAGGTCTGAAAGAATATGATACTTGCCATACCTTTCCTATCAGAACCGGATCCTGCTGATCGATTTGATGTTTTTCTCCATCTTTGAAAAGAATATACATGTAACCCTGACTGCCTACCACACGGCTGTCGTATTCGCTTTTATTCAGAAATGCTCTGATGAGGGTAATATCCCCATCAATCAAGACCCTGGAAAATTTTTGCTTTTTCTCCCATTTTTCTACATTCCCTTTTCCCTTTCGGATGTCAATTTCTACCAATCTATACTCTTCATTGGCTTCTGTAAATCTAAAACTGGTAATATCATCAGCAGAATAAAAAACCTCATCGGCTGCAAGTTCAGGTTTGAAGGTAATCCCCTTTTCCATCTTCCATTTGGTGTCTTTGATAAGATAGCCACTTTTGATGGTTCCGTCTTTCATGGTGACTTCACCGCCTTCGAAGATCAGGGGTTGGCTGAAGAGGGTACTTGTAAGGGAAATGATTAACAGGAGAGTTGAGATGAGTGTTTTCATGGTTAGGTTTTGTATTGAAATTTATCTTGTCGAAATGTAAGGAAATTCTTCAAAGTTTTGAAAATTTTTTTGTCTTTGAAAAGCTGCAAAACTTGTTGGAAAATTCTCTGCATACACTTTTTATAAACTTCTCACAGATTGCACGGATTCCACAGATAAATTCAATTGCTAAGCGTTTAGATTCGTGGGATCTGAGCAATCTGTGGGAGATAGTAAGTGTTTTTAAAAGTGTGTGGTAGAGAGTTGAAAAATAAAAAAATAAAAAAAACTCTTGACCCTTACGTTACGTCATACCATATCTTTGTATTATCAATCAAAAATCGCAGATAGAAATGAAAAGTTTTGGAGTCAAAGACGTGGCAAGTTTATCGGGAGTGAGTGTGCGCACGCTTCACTACTACGATCAGATTGGGCTGCTCAAACCGCTGGACCGTAC
>JAGQVA010000005.1 GCA_020438265.1 Bacteroidota bacterium | reverse complement strand
GTGAATTATGCCATTGGGCAAAAGCCGGGATTAGCAGAGACAGTTTTTCCGCATTCAGAAAATAAGTTTGAAAATTTACCTGAGCGGGTAATTCTGTCCGGAGGAAAAGTTCTGCTCTTTCCCTGATGGGTTTCAGTTCTTCCTTATTTGTACATAAATTGTCAGAAGCCCATATAAAACAGGGAAAAAATACATATACCAGATTTTCTAAAATAGCCTCATCTATATTGAGCGTTTTTTCCTTACCCCATGATGCTACAATCGCGATTTCTATGTCAGAGCCCTTGATTTCTTTGAAAATGGCACCTTCTGAATTTTGTTTATCCCAATATAACAGATACCCCTTTTTGCTTATTTCAATCGTTTCAGGATAACCTGGAGATAATTTTTCGAGATTTTGTGGATTTTTTAGAAAATCTAATACACCTGTTAAATCCTTAAAGGGAACCAGGGGATTCAAAAACCAACAGCCATCTGAGTCTCCCTTTTTCCTTAGTATGATGTTGAATATTGCCGATTGAAAAAGCAGATTTCTCTCAATAAAAATGAGCCCTTTTCTATGGTAAATCATCCATTGAGCGATCTTTATAGCATTTTCGCTATTGTTTTTATCTTCTAAAAAGTTGAAATATTTGGGTACCAATCCCAGAAACAAACTCATCTTTAATTCGATCGAGGCGTAATTGGTGAAATCTGTGTCATTGAGTTTGGATATTTTGTCAAATTCTTCAGAGTTGAAGATAAAATCATGTTGAAAAGCGTCTGCCTGTTCTGCCTCAAGATTGAACTCTGCCAGTTTATCAGGCAGTAGATTGGCTGCCTGATAATTATATGCTTTCTGTCTGAAGTAGGAGAGAAGCCCCAGATTTTGGAGATACAAGCTCTTAAAGATGACTTTATCCTTTAATTTTTCATTCGTAAAGGAAGAACCATTAATCAGCGAATCGATCATCACAGGAGATTCTCCATGTCTTGCCAGAAGATGATCCAACATTGCACTCCGACGCTCCAGAGAGATACTTTCGTCATTGGTGATTTGCATCAGCCCCCAGATATAGGGGTTATAAGGATCTTCCTTATACCTCTTCCAGCTTTGAATTTCCTGCTCTTTATTTGTTTCGTCTACTTCACCAAAATCAAATGTCTGATCACCTTTGAGAAGGGACTTGATTCCCGGAATTTCATACAGAGACTGGTAGAAATAGGTTGGTGAAAAGAGCTGATAGGGAACAGGGTATTTCAAATGCTTTTTTTGATAGGCATCTTTCGTCTCATAAAAATGATTGCGGTCAGAAGGATTTCCTATCAATGTATTCTTAAAAGAAAACAGCGTAGCAATATTAGCCAATTGGGAAAATTGGTTGGCAATGACCTGATCAAAGAGCGTTAGATAGCCCTTCAACTGGCGAGACTGCGCGATTTTGTGTGCAGGAGCATTATCATGGACTTCATTGGGGCCGACAGCATAAATTTCCGGAAATGTGTTTTGAATCGAATAATAACTATTGATATCTCTGAATTTTCCCTCGGGAGGAGATGGCGCAATCTGTATTGCTTCAACTGGTGTAACCCTTAGCTCTTCGCTTTGGTAAAGATTTTGAATCAGAGATAATCTTTGGGTGATTTCACTATTGATTAACCGGCCTTTGCAATAAACTTTTAGGGAAGCACTTTGAGATTCGCCATTTTCAGGCTCCGGGCACTTGACAGATTCGAGGATATCCAATACGGGAATTTCGCCAGTTCTCGCAGTGATAGAATCCGTTATTTGTTTGTCTGGTGTAATAAAATCAAGAAGTGAGATATTCTCTACCCCCTTTATATTTGAAATCAAATCAGTTATTTCAAATAAGTGTATTTTGTCTTTTAGATTACCAAAATCCTCATCCCGAATCCACCCGTTTTTTAATAAAGGTCCATTGAAGATCTTATCAGAAGAGAATCCTTCCTCAAGGAGTTTTTTATATCCACTTGGAGTAACACGGGGAAAGATATAATGATTAATTTTCTTTTTTATCTCTATTAGCAGCTTTGATATATGTTGCTCATCTTCCACCTCAATTTCGCCTGCCAGCATATATGTTTGAGCTTGGAGAAGCTTTGGCATCAAAAACAGCTCGCCTATATTTCTGGCTTTATTGAGATAATAGAAAGCTTTTTGGCAAACCTGGTCGGAATCAGAATTATCATCTTCCTGATGAGCCAGAATATAGGTTTGATATACTCCATTAATAAGCGAAATTTTTTTGTCAAGCGGAATGATCAGTGCGTTTTCAATTTCTTTGATACCATCAATCAGATATTTTCGATAGTCATTGATGGTTAGGGGAGAAGTAGTGAAAATATCCTGTGGTAAGTAAAACTGGTTGTCAATCTCTAATCTGCGATGTTCTTCTGATAAAATATCTTCAATGGGAAAATCGCTACAATATCCCAGCTCCGTAAGGGCATAACAAACCTGCTCCAAAATAGTCACACCCGGATCAGAAGGATTGAGATTGGTCCAGTTGTTTCCGCTAATTTGCTGGATATAACTGAACCCTTCTGCTATCAGAGAATTGAAATTCTGATTGAGTGGTAAAGGATAGGCTTCTATGTGATATTGTTGACTCATGAATGACTATGCTAAAACTTTTATGGATTGGCTGGAGGGAATAAATAGTGTATTTGAATTTTTAGAATTATAGTGGATAAAGTATGGATCTTCAGCATTTGTATCTTGAAGCATGTCAATAGGTGAAACCTGGGCTACTCCGGGAATACTTTTGATAAAGCTCATGACTTTTGACTTTGTAACAGATTGATCTATAGCTACTTGTTGTTGGTCGCTGGTGATCCAGGGCGCCAGAAATATGTTCAGGCTTTGAAGGACTCTATCCTGCATTTCTGATTTTTCATAACCCGTTTTTACCTTAATGCTAATCGTTGCTTTAACCAATTGCATATTGAAATTGGACACTTCCGCATGGGTAAAAGGAGAGGTTCTCTGGCTTACATAGGCTTGTATGTCTTCTATCTTGCAATCACTTACCAAAGGTGTAAAAGCGTTGCTTTCCTGAGGATTCTTCACCTTTTTGGCGATTTTTACTTTGATTTTGGATTGATCCCTGATGACTTTGACAAAATAAATATCAGGGAAGGCAGAGGTAATAGCCTCGAAATAATCGAGGGGAGTAACAAGCCTGTCTTTGGTTTTAATGCGCACACTGACCCGTTGGTTCATTTCCTGAGAATTTTCAGCTCCTTTACCCCCAAAAGAGGGAAAAGGCTGTTGAATCGAAGCGATTTCTGGTATTGCTGTATGAGGACCTGTAATTTTACCAGCCGGAAGAAAAGGCAGAGTAAGACTATCGTCTGAAGGTGCTACTACTCTCTGTACTTTCACTCCATTGGTTGTATAAAAAATGGTCTGGGAAAAATTCTTTGGAGGATTTTCCGTCGCAATAAATACCCAACAATTATTTCTGGGCATAGTGGGATGGTTGGTGGTAATATCCTCTGGGATGCTGAGTCTGATAAGACCCGAACACGTAAATCTTCTGGTGCTATCCGCCAGGACGGACATATCTTTCCATCCGGTTTGGCTAAGGTATTGATAAAAAAGCTTTGGCGGATTCTCGTTATTTTCCGGATTGAAGTTTGTCGAAAGCTCAAAATACAGCGTTAAATCTGCCGGAGCAGCAACATTTTCCAGCTCCAGAAAAAGAGTCGATGAATGTTTAATTTGGGGAAAAAGAGTATATGTCTTATGAAGATTTGTATCGCTAGAACCGCTGTCATATACAGGATAATTATGAAATGGACTCATGTGAAAACACTGAATGGGATAAGTATCATCCTCTGAGCTAAAGTCATAGGTTTTACTTGCATAATAAGTAGCTTCCACTTTTGTTGTCATAGGCGTATAGGGCGGATTAGGTGGAGGAACAATCTCCATTTTATCCTGAGGGGGTTTTTTATTCCAGGGCCAATACATCCGGTTTCTCTCCATCAAGTGGTCTGCGTTGAAGAGAGCGATGGATGATACTACCTGGGGGTAAATATCCCGGCCAAACCCGTAAACAGGCTGTTTTAGCTGCATTTTCACAAACCCATCACTACTATGCTGGCTAAAGGTTAGTGGCTGTAGCTGGAGAGATGGGGTAGGGCTGAATAGTTTTGTGTTTTCTTTTTCAGGAAATGAAAAGATCCTGGGAACAATAGACAGATCTTTTGGATCTTCTCCGTAGAGTTCAAATAAATCTGGGGCAGAGTTTGCTTCTTCCTCATTCGACGATTCCCAGTTTTTACATTCTTTGTCAAAGTCTTCCACCTTGCCAAGGTTCCCATTCAGGGAATTCCAGGTTTTGCCCTGAAGATATTGAAATGAGACTTTAAAAGCCGAATTTTCAAAAGTTGTGGTTGGTGTATTTCCTGTATTTGTATTTCCTGCTGAATCAGTATCAGTTGTCCCATTGTTTTGAGCAGAACTATCCAAATTATAGGCCCCATTGATAAAATTATTATACTGGTTGTAATATGCCAGGAAAGCGTCCCTGGAAGAGCTGGCGTTCATTGATGATTTCGGGGGAATATCGTCCCAGTAAAAACTGAGTTTTAAGTGTTTTACCGGTTTGCTGAATATCTCTTTACTCCCAACCATAAACCCGCTATTTTGCAAAGGAGATGGCCCCAGAAAAGGAAAAGGCTTTTGAGCTGGTAAGGCTCCGTGGTCATTATATAAACTCAGAGAGGTTTTTAGTCCTTTGACGCAAGTTGAAATCTGTAAAGAGGTTACAGTCGGGAGAAGATTTGGTTTGGAGACAGAATTCCATTCAATCTTAAACATGGGCCAGAGACTGACAAAACCCTCCGGATTTTTGGGAAATGCCTCAATAGATGGATCTGAAGCAGAAAGATTCAGATTGATAGAGATTGTGTTTGGGGAATTCTGTTCTGGAAGGATTGTATTTTCCGGGAAAACTTCCAGCCAGGATTTCGATGTGGTCAAATAGAATTTCGTATTTTGAAAGAGCTCTTTATCTACTGTTTCTTCAAATATGAAGTCAATCCGAATGTTTCTTTCTCCCTCCTGCAAAAAAAACATGGGAGAAGCGCATACAAACCCTAATTCTTTTACATTTTTCTGAAGCTCAGTAGCATCTGGGTCAGCGGTGCCAAAAGTGTCCCAACTTTTTATGGCCCCGTTTTCTGCTTTCTGAATTTTATCGGGAGGCGGAGTTTGTTTAAGGTAAATTTGATTGCTGGAAGTATGATTGAGTGTATACCCTTTGACAATGAGAGCCGAATTGATCGATTCTTTTTGAACAGACTGAAAAAGAATTGTTTTCTTCTGATTATCCAGCCCTGCATTAAACAGTGTGCCTTTGGGAAGCGTGAAAATGAGGTCCTTTTTTGCCGGTTTGGCACAGATATAAGCACTGTCTGGACGAATTCCCAGAGGATGTTGCAAAAGAATTTTCTCTATATAGAATTGTAAGTGCTTTTGCGATAGCACATTTATTTGCTGTTTGTAAATCCCCATGAGATTGGCAAAAGCTCTCAAAAGGATTGTATCCGGAAATTCGCTTTTCTTATGGGTTATATTGGTAAATTCCTGGACAGAATATTCAACTACCTGAGCCAGAAACGCCAACAATTTATTGCCCAGTTTTTTTAATGCGTTGGATATATCTATGGGAGTAAGAGAGGGAGCGTCTGGGATCATACCATCAAGGGAATTTGGAAGCCCCAACACCTCCCAGTAGGGAATTTTGTTTTTATTCTTCTGCCATAATTCAAAGTCATAGGCGAGAAACTTCTCTTCATCAAAACGATCTATATCCTGGATGATGGGATGAAGGACCAAATTTTGCCTGAGTGCCAATAGCGCCCAAAGATCAGCGCAATAATGAGCTTTGACTTCCCGGAAAAGGTACTGTTTTAAATGATATTCCAGGAAAGATAATTGCATGTATTTTGTCCAGGTTTCGAGTAGCTCAAAAACGCTGGTCAGTTGGTCAAATAATTGATTGGTCGCATTTGAAATCTCGTTCTCATCTCCATGTTTATTAGTAAAATAGGTTAGGTTTTGAGAGGTGCTTATAAATAATTGGCGGGTTCTTAAATAATCAGTTTTTGAAATAGTTGCCAGAAGGAAAACGGGATCTTTTAATAAGAAAGGTTGCCAATTTCCAAACCGTTGATTGTTTGGATCAAAAAAATTGATCAGTGTCGCAAAATCTGCCAAAAACTTTAGACGATCCCTTTCCTGTCTCCCGTCAATGAGGTGGGAGGAAGGGATTAGCGCCTGTTGTTGGGCATGCAAAATGCGATATGGATTCAATTCTTTCATTTATAAATTGGTGCCTTCTATCAGGTGAAAAGGGAATACATAATTATGGCGTGTATT
Organism: Bacteroidota bacterium; assembly: GCA_020438265.1. GTDB lineage: Bacteria > Bacteroidota > Bacteroidia > J057 > J057 > JAGQVA01. Next base: position 28,106 of record JAGQVA010000005.1, on the reverse strand, counting down.
GGTTTGGTTATATTCATATTCAATAAGGACTTCAATCAAACCATCCTGGGGCGATGCAAAATCTACTTCCACTTCTTTAACCGTAATTCTTGGTTCGTTTTCCAGTAATGAGTTATAAATTGTGTCTTTAATATCTCCTTTCAGGGTGCTGTCAAACTGCCGGAAGACAAACTGATGGAGTCCTGATCCGAATTGAGGATTCATCAATCTTTCCCCCATTTTTGTATGGAGGATTGTGTTAATGGATTCATTGATATTTGCTTCATAGCGGGTAACCATGAGTTGGTGATTTCCCGCCGAAAAAGTGATCGGAAATGACCATCCTGCCCCTAAAAAGTGATTATCTAATTTATCCATTGTTTTATCCTCCAATGATTACTGTGAATGCACCCAGGACGATTTCTCCTCCATGAGCAGTTGAATCGCCCATTCGCGCAGCGGGTTTTCCTCCAATCATGACTGTCGCAGAACCTTTGATAATTGTATCAGGAGGTCCGACGCAAACGAGCATATCTCCCAAAACTGCTGCTGGCAGTTTTTCAATCAAAACGGTCGGCACACCTGGTCCAACCACGGGCCCACCCACATGTGGAATAGGAGGAACCCCTGGTGTTTGCATAGGGCATTCGTGGAAATCTGTAAGTCTTGCTGCTGGAGGCATATTGAGTTTATTATTAGTTTATCATGACCATTGCACCTTTGAGCGTTAATTCTCCGCCACCCTGCACAGAGGCTGCCGCGCTTCCCTGGGCCGAAAATTCTGCTTCGGCATTTATCTTTACATTGGTTCCCTTTATCTGTACATCTCCCGGAGATGACTGAATACTTACTCCCTGGGTACCTTTGATACTGACATTCTGATCCGCTTCAATACTGATGTTTTTAGGACTTTTCATCGTAATGCCGTCACTCGAAAGTTCGATGCTATTACTGTTTTCATCCTGTATGGATATTTTCTTATCCTTATCACTCACTACTATGGTATTATTACCCGGTGTTTTGATCGTGAATATTTTGTTTTCATCATCAAACTGGATATAAATACCTTGTTTGGATACAATCGCTTTCAGAGAGTTTTTTTCATTGGGATCAAGCCCCTCGAAGGGTTTGATTTTTGAACTGCTATACATGCTCCCGAGGATGATAGGAAAACGGGGATCTTCTCCCAGGAAACCTACGACGACTTCATCTCCAACTTCTGGAAGGAAAAAAGCTCCTGCTCCACTTGTAGAATAAAAATTAGTCAGCCTTGCCCAGATTCCTTCTCCCTGAGAGCCAAACAGAGGAATGTCAATCTGAATTCGGTACTGATTATCAGGATCTTCATAAATTTTCTTGACGGTGGCATTAAATAACCCCCGTGTTCCCGGTAAGAGCCCTGAAGCTGGCGGAGCCATAATATCAGTTTCATAGGAAAACCAGTTGGGAGAAATTCCAAATTCAACTTCCGTAAACCAGTTTCCCTCCGCGATAACATGCTTTATTCCCGCGATAAAATGATCTCCGTCAAAGCGTGTTCCCAGCCCTTTGAGGGTAAAGTATTTTCCTGGTACAACAAGCGAGTTTCCCTGGCATTTGACTTCGCCTCTGATTTTGGAATAATTGCTTTTTACCAGCTCAGCCTTTGTCCAGTTGGTAAGATCCGCCTGCTGAAGATTTGCTGATGTCTGAAGGATGTAATTGGACAGCCCCACCACTTCGGACAATTTCTTTGAGGATAAATTACCTGGACCAGCCTGACTGTTTGATGATTCTCCTTTTACAACTGCCTGGGTTTTATAATCCCAGGATAAAGCCTGAACGGAGCTTAACTGAGTCGTTGAATTCAAATCCGCATTGATTTCATAGATATTATCTCCATAGCTTAATGTAAGCGCTGAAGAAGTTTCAGCATCTGGTTTGACAACCGAGAGTTTTCCATTGACAGTGGTAACGATCAGTCCATTCGCCTCTGCTCTCATCAGGGTAAAATCCCAGTCTGAGGTATAGTACTGCACTTGTTCTGGCCATTGAGTGGTCGTAGCTGTTACCTCCGAAGACAAACCACCATAATTGCCAATAATAGATGAAATGATATCGCTATCTTTTTGTTTGGCAAAAGTGAGGGTTTTCCTTCCTACGGTCATTTTTATCGCCTCATCCCTGCATTCAACAATCAATCTTGAACCGATTGCATTATTGATCTGAACAAACTGCCCGGTGATGATTCCTTTAAAAATGATTTGGTTTTTGGAATCATAACCAGCTTCAATAGTGATTTTGGCCCCGGGTACGAAAGTTTCTGACGAACTGGCTTTAAATGTACCACTGCTGGCTTCCCCATCACGAATGGAAATGGTCGCGCGTGAAATCCGATTAACGGCAGATTCGATTTCTACTGATAATACCTGATTTTCATCAGGAATGACATTTCCACCTACCTTTATTGCAAAGGTAACCAAACCTCCGCTTTGTATGTTTGCTGATCCACTCATGATGGTTGAATTATGGGAGGAAAAATGAGTTTTTGTCCCCCCTTCAAGTGTCTGAATTTGTTGAGATTATTATACCTGGCAACATCAACATAATAGGAGTTGTCATTCCACATTTGTTCGCAGAGTTGTGGGAGGTTCTGGCCCTGAACGACTGTTACTAAATGGCTTATATCGGGAGAATTGTCCCCGTCTTTTTGCTTTACCTTCTTTGGGGCGATATATTCTCCGAAACTGAGTGATACTTTGGCTCTTAGGGGAGAACCGTCTGGCTTAAAAAGGGTATAGGTAGTATCAAAAGTTTTTAATACGCTTTTGAAGGTGATATTTTCTCCCCATTGAATTTTAACAAAATTAGGGCGATGGATTTTTCCATTATAGGTAAATATAATTCTTTCCAGCACCTTTATTTCTTTCGCCATATTGACCCTTTTGCTATCAACTACTCCTGTACAGTCGATGACTATTTCAAAGCTGAGTTCATCGCATGGAGTACTTTTATACTTTTGGGAAGGAGAGCTACTATCAGGTGCTTGCTCATCATTATAGTCAATCTTGCGGTTCCACTTGATCGACTCTGGGTTGATCATGACTTCATAGGGATTTCCCTGTACAGCACTTTGGAAATTTTCATCCTGATACCCTGTCATTTTTAATAATTGAAAGTTTCCCGCCATTTTTTATCTTCTGTAGGTTTTTTTCCTTTTTTGATCAAGCATCATTTTTTTGACTTCTTCGAGTAACTGTTTTCTTAGTTGGGCCAGATCTTCTCTGGCTAAAGAAGTTTTAGAATCAGCATTTGAAGTCTGAATCTCTGTCCTGATAGTAAGTTCTCTGATTTCAATAGGCATATACAAAAATTAAGATTTACTTTTTGCAATTTCGAAGTAAGTGTAAGCCAGTTCGATGGTTTCGAGAAGTATCCCATTTTCGTTTGATTTGAGATCTGAGATAGAATACTTCACCGGATAGGCTTTATAAAAAGTCCATGTTTTGTAGACATTCCCGTCTTTATCCAACAAGCTGACTTCCACATCTTTCGTCACCACAGAATAGGCCAGGCCTGTATCCAGGGTGTGTGTACACCAGGAGATTAATTTGGAATTTTTGGACACCAGTGCCCTTTTCAAGATCAGATTTTGGGAGGATGAAACCTTGGGGAGCCGATACTTAAACCGGTTTTCTCCCCCTCCTGTGATTTCTTCCATTTCCATAGACTTGGATATCCCGGAAACCTCCTGGAAAGCAGCATCTTCTTCGTTAGCTCCATTAAACCCAAACGAAAGCTGAAAATAAAAGCTAACGGGATAGATACTAGCCTCCATTTGTGATGATCAATTGTTCGTGGGCTATTTCAAGTGTGTCGACAGCTACTTCATTTCCATCAGATTTAAGATCTGTGCTGGTTATCTTGGTGGGCCAGGCATTATTGAGTTGCCATTGCATAGTCACCTTTCCATTCTCGTCAAGAAGTTTGATCAATACAGTTCTTCTTTTAATGGTGTTCATGCTGATTTCCGCGTGCCAGTTCCAAAAAGTATTGTCATTGACAAAAATACCCCGCTTCATTGTGATGTTTCCGTATTTCACAATTCCCGGCATTTTCTCTGTTGAGAATAAAGGGCTGTTACTTTTTCTGTATTCAATAATCTGGTTTTCAACGTCCATTCCCGATACTTCCTGGAAAGCGACACCTTTCATTTCTGTTCCCAAATCTACTTCAAATCGAAATTTGGGCATGGGCCAGGTTGCCCCTTCTTTACTGCCATTATCTGCCATAATTATTTTTTTATAGGTTTAATTGATTATTGGTAAGTGGTTGATTATGATGAAGTTGCCATTTCTTGCTGGAAGGTCAGAACAATAAATTCAGCAGGATGCGTAACTGCGACTTTGATCATAACTTTCATAAATCCATTGAGGATGTCTTCACCAGTCATAGTAGCTCCCAATCCGCAGGCTACAGAAAAAGCGCTGGCTGGAGTTGCTCCCTGAAGGCCTCCTTCTTTCCATACAGTAGTCAGAAAGCTGCTGATCATGGATTTTACTGCTTCCCAGGTGTTTTTGTCATTAGGCTGGAAAACGTAGGCATGAGCTGCCAGTTTACATGACTGTTCAAGGAATATGAGTGTTCTTCTTACTGAAAGATACTTCCAGTCCAAACTATTTCCATCCAGCGTTCTTGCGCCCCAGATCAAAATCCCCAAACCGTTAAAAAAGCGAATAGCATTCACGGATTTTCCTGAAATTGCGTCCATATTCAGATCACCCTGCTGGCTTTCAGAAAGCCTGATAGGCAAATGAGCTGCTCCGACAATAGAAGTATTTGCTGGAGCATTCCACACACCAGATTGGTTGTCATTGACAGTGATGACACCAGCCATACCGCCACTGGGAGGCAAAATATTTGCGTCCTTAACGACATGTTTCATGATCGTTTTATAGATTTTGCTCGCATTGATCAAGGCACTGTTGTTTTGACTCGCGGTCAGGGGAGGGCCGGCAGGTTTTTCAATATTAGCCAGAATTTTGGCTGCATTTGAATTGGGAGCAGTAGGAGGATTGAGGATGGGGTCCAGTTGTTTGACATCACCTCCAAACAGATTTGTATAATCCAGATCTGTATCCTGCATAATAGTTGTCCCGATAAATGGATAATATGCAGCGCCATAATCCAGACCTTTTGCTCCGGTATTATTTCTGAAAGTTGTAATATCATTGGTGTAGAGAATGGGATCCGGATTCCTTCCTCCAATTATATCAAAAATGCTGACAGCAGTACCCATTTCCGAGTTTTGGAGCAACATTTCCTGCATAAGTGTTCCATTATTATCGACACTTAACAGAGTCGCTTCCGGAACGATATACATAGTTGGCTCCTGCTCGTTTTTTAGTAGAGCAAGACCACTCATTAAATCGCCAAGCTGAACATTTGAATTAATGATTTGAGTTCCGGGAGTCATTGGAGACCCGGAAGGAGCGCCATAGGTTCCAACTGATACGATATAAGCGTCCCCTCCGCCATTTTCATAAAACAGCCTGATGCTATTGTACATATAATAGATGGTATTGGGGTCAGGAACGATGGAGTAATAATCCCCGCCAATCATCATATAATCCCCTTTTTCAGGCTTGGCTTTTTCTTTCACCAAATAATATTGTGGACTATATTGTTTGGCAGGAGGAGCGGGTGCAGCAGGATTAGGGTAGCAGTATATGGCCTGAAATTCTGCAAAGGAGGTGATTTTTTGCGGCACATTGAGATATGATTTTCCTTCGTACAGGGCCTGGGGCGTGTAACCGATAAAGGCTGGAACCGCCGTAGCGACAGGTACAATCGAATTGCCAAATGCATTGAGTTCCTGTATATAAACACCTGGCGATTTAATGTTTGATAGAACCATAGATTTTTACTTTTAATTGATAGATTATTTAGAGGTAGACATACATGGGTGATGTTACCAGAGGTTTGTCTTTTATATAAGTGATTGACATAGAGGCAGGATTGGGGTTTGGCAATCCTTTAATGAGAATTGTTTCCTGAGACTTTTGCGGATCTTTCTCATATTTCCGTTGGGTTTTGTTGACTAAATTAAATTGATATTCCGGTACTTCAGAAAAGGGTATTAAACTATCACCAGAAGAAAATTTGAGGGCCTCCTGCCCATTGGGCAATAGCACTGTAGATGGCCCTTCAAACCTGATCTGAGGTTTTGATTTATCGTAAATGTGCAGGTCTGATTGGTTACTCAATTCTCCGCTAATAATAAAATAATGCCATTGGGTTGATCGTACCGAAAATTGTATGGTATATTGAATGGGAATATTGGATTGAGATAGCTCTATGATATCATCAAAGTAAATTTTTATCTGAGCGATATATAAGGTTTCCTTCTTTTCTATAAACTCCGGTTTTAACTGGATCGGTGTAGCCTGTTCGGTAGGGAGCAGATTCTGGCTGTCAAATAAAATTTCTGTGATCTTTGAGACCGGATAGTCTGTGAATGAATAAAAGTAGGGGTCTGTGCTGGTCAGATTAAAGTCAAAACAGGAAATAGAATTGGTTTGTGAAATGTACTTAAGAAATTCTGCAACATCAGAATTTCCCTTTTTATAAAGAGTAAAACCTGTTTCAGTAGTATTGATTTTGATATCAAATCGCTGCATTATTTTTTGAGTAGATATACCTGGATGAAACTTTATCCCCCTGGCTATATTTCCCTCAAAATAATTGTGAAAACAATTAATGCTAAGCAATGTATGATAACTACTTATTGTCATTGTGAAACAGGATTTGATACACTATTAATTCCAGTCTGAAGCTCCTTGATCTCATCCCCATCAATTGTTATTAATCTGACTTTATAAATGATGGAGGGCTGGTATTTGGCTCCCATCGCACTCCAGAGGTTTTGCATTTCGCGATAAGTAATTTTTTCCACTTCAAATTCGAGTTTGGAAAGCCCCTGAGGGATATTGGAATAATCATTAGCACTAATAGAAGGATATAATTGGAAAAATAGTAAGGCCGCATTTAGAAACTTCAGCGATTCGCTGTAATCATCAAAGTTTGCAACTAATAAAATGTCAAGGTTGAATCTTTCACTGGGAGGTGTCCTTACAAGCTCTTTATTTGAAAGAACATGTCTGGGATTATAAAATGGTTTTAGTCTTTCTCGTTCGATATTAATTAGTGAAATAATCAACTTATTTTGATTAAGCTGGGGAACTGAACCATCTAATCTGATCAGAGTTCCATTAATTACCTTACTTTCATCCGTTTTTAGTTTTTTCTTAACAAACTGATCCAAAGAGGTGTGAATATATGTTAGTGCTTTTTCCAACATAGGTAAAAGGTATGCTTTGTAATAAGACTATTTTTTCTACTCATAAAGATATAGGTATAATAATATGAATGGCCGGAATAGAGATAGACGATTCGTAGACAATAGACAAAAAGCATAGACAAAGCGTAGACAGGCTAAGTGGGATTATCAAGGCTACCCTTTCCCTATCATCTGTACTGATGAATAGGGAGGTGTTGATTTTGGAAAGTGATTTTGAGAGAATTTGGTTATTAAGCAGTCAAAGACTTAATATACTTTAACAAATCCTGATCTTTTTCCAGAGTCATTTTTTTCTTTAACCGATATTTATGTGTTCTTACGCTTTCCTGGCTTATTCCCAAAATATGGCGAATATCATCATTGGAAAGTCCCATTTTCAGGAAGCAGCAGTACTTGATATCTACTGGAGTTAAAGAAGGATGTTTTTGGGTTAAAGCCCTTAGAAATATTGGATTACTGTTGTCGAGGTATTTTTTCAGGTCATCCCAATATTTTTTATCTGAGACCGAAACTTTTATAGAATTAACAATTGAAGTGAGTTTTTTTTGAGTTGAATTATTGACATCCGGATAAAGCTCTTTAATTTGTTCTTTAATTCTTGAAAGGGTTCTTATTTTTTGATCGAGTTCAAGAACATATCTGCTTAAGTGATTATTTTTGTCCTGGAAGTTTTTTTCTATTTCCTTTGAGGCAAAGGAGTGGTTATTTTTCTTAGAGCTATTCTTTGTCTTTATCAAAAGAATAGATTGGATGATATCGATCAGCTTCATGCTTCTGGTTGCATATTCGACTGGTTGTGGGAACATTGCCAGTTGGTGATTCCAAAATAGCTTTTCTTCTTCGTAACTATTTATGAGGCATACAATAGGAATGCTTGCATGAATTGCCAGTTGTTGTATATGTTCAATTGCGGATTGATTGTCCCTAAAATAAACAATAATTATGACAGGCTTGATTGATTTCGCAAGGTTGGAAAGTTCATGAAAACGAGTAGTCATTACAAAATTATAATGACCTCGATCTGCAAACTTCCTATGAAGCATAGAAAACACAGTGGGATTATCCGACCCAATTATAATATACTCCTTTCCATGCATATTTAAGCCCACATAGGTTAAAACCAGGTTTTAATTAGGGAGTATTTGCTATGTTATGGATAAATCTACTAAAATTCCTGGATAAAGCAAAAATATATGGATAAGGAAATATTACGGCAATTTTAACTGCTTTAGGAAGATCGGATAATCAGATTTAAATCCAGTTCCCAAATGGCCCTCTCTTTACTTTTGTCATTCTTCCATACAAAATTTCCCTTAACTCCAGCCTGTGAGTGAGGAACAGGGTTATCGATAAAAGAACCGTAAAGACATACATGGGAATCAGTTTATCTCCAAAAATACCTGGTCTGAAGCCAATGAAAAAAGGAAGTGCTAATGCTCCGATAACTGCTCCCAGATAGGGATATCTGAAAACGAAAAAGACAACCATGGCGCACAGAGCAAAAACTGCAGTTGCGACAGGGCTTATGGCAGCTAAAATGCCCAGAGAAACATGGTACCCTTTGCCGCCTCTATAGCCGGCAAAAACAGGGAATATATGTCCCATGACTGCAGCCAGTCCAAAAGACATCTGCATGATCGGGTACTCCCATTCTGCAAAAATTCCGGATTGAAGATAAATGAAAAATGCCAGTTTGGCGGCTAGAAAACCTTTAATAATATCAAGGATTCTGACAATTATGCCCGTATTTCGGCCCATGATCTGTTCTATGTTCAGATGGCAGGCTGTACCGCTTCCATGATCTCTGATATCAATTCCGTAGAATAATTTTCCGATCCAGATACCCGTTGGAATAGAGCCAATGAGGTAAGCTCCAATGGTAAAGAGCACAATTTGAAAAAACTCCATAAGCAAATCTTTAGTTCAACATAGACTTCAAAAGGAATTCAGCGCACATCCTCTGAAGTCGTAAATTACACAAAATTTTATTTTGTGTTGTTTGGGGCAAGATTAGCGTCAACTACCGCCGACCTTTACGGGGATAGTACCGAAAGGTTATTTATCACATTCACCCATTACCGGGTCAATCGATCCGATCAATACCACCGTATCGGCAATCATACTTCCCTCCATCAAGTGTTCGAGGGACTGCAAATTCGTAAATGAAGGCGAATTGATTTTACAACGCCAGGGTGAACCTGTGCCATCTGACTTGAGGTGAAAACCCAGCTCGCCTTTCGGGGCTTCGATAGCAGAATACACCTCTGCTCCATCAGGTGGCATGACTCCTACGTCCGTCATCATAAAGTCGTGGATCATTCCTTCCATGGAATAGTAGATCTCATCTTTGGACGCAAAAGTATGCTTGGCATTATCAACACGAATATCGCCTTTTGGCAATTTATCCATAAGCTGATCAAGGATTCTCAGGCTTTGTTCCATCTCATCCATTCTGACCAGATATCGGGCCAGACAATCACCTTCTTCGCGAATAGGAATATCAAATTCTACCTGATCATATACCAGATACGGTTCAAATACACGAATATCGTGAGGAACGCCTGAGGCTCTCAGTACAGGACCTGTAAGACCCATATCAATCGCTTCTTCTTTGGTAATCACTCCAACGCCTCTGTTTCTGTTGAGCCAGATACCATTATTACCCAGAAGTTTTTTCCAGCTTTTCAGTTCCTTACGCATGTTTTTCTTCCAGGACATGATCATATCAATGGTTTCCTGGTCCATATCGTACTGGATTCCTCCGATACGGCAATGAGATACAGTAAATCGAACTCCCGCCAGTTTATCGAAAATTTGGTAGAGATTTTCTCTTTCGCGGAATGTCCAGAGGAACATAGAAATCGCTCCTGCATCCATCACCATTGTTCCAAGCCATAATAAATGAGCAGAAACCCTTGCCAGTTCACAGGCAATCGTACGAATATATTGAGCTCTTTCAGGAACCTCTATACCAACCAGTTTTTCTACTGCCAGACAGAAAGATACGTTATTTGAATACGGAGACATATAGTCCATCCGATCCGTGTAGGGCATAAACTCCTGGTAGGTTTTATTCTCAGCTATTTTTTCAATTCCCCGGTGAAGGTATCCAATATCAGTAACCGCCTTCATGATGGTCTCTCCATCCACTTCCAGTACCACCCTCAATACACCGTGAGTCGCCGGGTGCTGTGGGCCCAGGTTAATCACCATTTTGGTTCCTAATGGATCTTCTTCAACCTCTACAGTTGTATGTTTATCCTCTAGTCTTTTGTAAATCGCTTTTTGATGCTTGGGAAAAAATGCAGGTGTTACCTTATTGACAATACTTTCTTTAGAGGGGAAAATTTCGTTACTCATATTCGATGAATTAAACAATATCGCAATAACAGAGGTTAGTCTTCTTTCAAAATCGATGCGGAAATTACATATAAAAACATATAAATTCCAAGCGGGGATCAATCGATCCGGAGGTAAAATAGATAAGATTTGTATTTAAATCCAAATATTGGGAAATATTCCGAAAACAATAATTACTTTTGTATTTATGTGTTAATTTTTGCTGAGTAAATTATGTCAAAAGAAAAAGTATTTGAAATACAAAAGACAAAAGGTTTATTTGGCCGACTGGGCGAATACAACCACGAATTAGTCCTTTACTGTAATGATAATGCGACTGGTTTAAAAGCAATCATCGCAGTTCATAATACCACACTGGGTCCTGCTATGGGAGGATTAAGAATGTGGAATTATAAATCTGAAGAAGATGCTTTGTTTGATGTTCTGAGACTTTCCCGGGGAATGACCCTTAAAAATGCACTTGCCGGCATCAATGTAGGAGGCGGAAAAGCCGTAATTATTGGTGATGCTCGCACGCAGAAAAATGAGTACTTGCTCCGAAGATTTGGTAAATTTGTCAATAATCTTGGTGGAAAATACTACACAGCTGAAGATGTGGGGATGTCTGCCGCAGATATGGAGTTTGTAGGAATGGAGACGCCTTATGTTACAGGCATGCCTGTCGAACGGGGAGGCAGTGGTGATCCCTCTCCGGTTACTGCTTATGGTGTTTATCTGGGAATGAAAGCCTCTTTGAAATATGCTACTGGAAGTGATTCATTAAATGGAAAAAAAGTGCTGGTGCAGGGGGTGGGACATGTGGGTAGTTATCTGGTAGACCATCTGGTTAAGGAAAATGCAAAAGTGTTTATTTATGATATTTATCCTGATACACTAGCCAAAGTTGCCAGCAGAACCGGAGCCGAAGTCATTACTGAAGAACAAATTTTTACGATGCCGGTTGATATCTTTGCTCCCTGTGCATTGGGTGGAGTTTTGAATCCGGATACAATTCCTCTTTTAAATTGTGATATTGTTGCCGGAGCTGCAAACAACCAGTTACTTGACGAAATCAGGGATGCAGAGGCTTTAAAAGCTCGCGAAATCCTTTATGCACCTGATTTTATGGTCAATGCAGGAGGAATTATTAACGTAAGCCTTGAACTAGATGTATATAATAAGGATATTGCGATGAGAATGACTGAGCGGATCTATGAAACCTCCCTGAAAACTTTTAACATGGCGGAGGAAAATCAGATCACAACGCATCAGGCTGCATTGCAAATGGCCAACGACCGGATTCAGGCTGTGGGTCAAAATATGCTCTTTAGATAAGATAAATCAAAACGCGACTATTGTCAAATGATTACTAGAAGGCAGATTCGAGCAAAAGTCATGCAGGCAGTTTATGCCTGTAATACCTCGGGCCAGAAACCCGAGGCGGTCTTTAATCTTCTACTCAAAGATCTTCAGGATGAAGTAGAAGAACTTGAGAAAAAGAAAAAACTTTCCGGAGACACAAAATTGCTGGTCTCTTTGTATTACGATTCGATGAGCAATGCACTAAGATATGATGAACATATCAAAAGCAAAGCTGAAAATTGGGAACTCGACAGAATCGCCCGAATCGATCGAATCCTGATGCACATGGCAATTTGTGAAATGCTGAATTTTGAGGAGATTCCGGTTAAGGTTACAATTAATGAGTATCTCGAACTGGCCAAAACGTATAGTACCCCTAAAAGTAGCAAATTTATTAATGGAATTCTGGACAGCCTTTATATAGACTTTAAAGAGAAAGGGCTGATTACGAAAAGAGGACGGGGGCTGATTAATCATTCGACAGAAAAAGATGCTGAAAAAACTGCTTAAGTGGAAAATGAGGCAGAATAAATATTAAAAAGTCAGAAGTCAGATTGTAGAAGGCATAAGAAAAAAGGACTTATCACTTCTGAAATTTGACCTCTGACTTTTGGCTTTCTAAATATATTTTTACTGACTGATTTCTTGCTTGGCCTTTTAATTATATATAATACATAACTTACTGAATGACGACCATCACACTTATTCCCGGTGACGGAATCGGTCCGGAAATTACCGATGCGGTAGTTGAAATCTTTAACGCTGCAGATGTAAAACTCAATTACGAAACTGAAAATGCCGGTTTGACGGCTTTCCGCGAAGTCGGTAATCTCATCCCTGAAGAACTTGTTGAATCCATAAAGAAAAACAAAATTGCCCTTAAGGGGCCGTTGACTACTCCTGTGGGGGAAGGGTTTCGCAGTATCAATGTGACCCTGCGGCAAATGTTTGATCTTTATCAAAATATCAGACCCTGCAAAAGTATTGAGGGGATGAATACCAAATTCGCTAATGTGGATCTGGTTCTTTTTCGGGAAAATACCGAAGGAATGTACTCAGGCTTTGAGATCTTTGACGAAAGAAACGGGATTGCCGACGCAATTGCCCGTATTTCCCGAACGGGTTCGGAGAGGATTATCAGAGCTGCTTTTGAATATGCCCGTAAGCACAATCGCAAAAAAGTTACGATTATCCATAAGGCAAACATCATGAAACGTTCCAGTGGATTGTTTCTGAAAGTAGGGCTGGAGGTAGCGAAAGATTATCCCGATATTAAGACCGAGGAGAGAATTGTTGACAATATGTGTATGCAAATGGTGATGTATCCGGATCGTTATGACGTTTTGGTTACAACAAACCTGTTTGGAGATATTTTGTCTGACCTGGCAGCCGGACTGGTAGGAGGTTTGGGAATGGTACCTGGAGCTAATATTGGTGAAGATATCGCTATTTTTGAGGCAGTTCATGGAAGTGCACCTGATATTGCCGGGCAAAATAAAGCCAACCCAACAGCGTTCCTCCAATCGGGAATCATGATGCTGCGACACCTTGAAATGTTCTCGGAAGCTGATCGCATTGAAAAAGCACTTTTTAAAACCCTGGCAGATAAGGAAAAAACTACTGGAGACCTGGGAGGTAAGGCTACCACAACTCAGTTTGCCAAAAATGTTATCGGAAATTTAGAATAATTAAAAAAAAGTTTTGACCTAAAGATATAGTTATTATCTTTGCACTAAAGATTTAGTTAATTAAAATTGTCATGAGAAATCTGAAATATCTTTTCCTCGCCGTAGTTGCGGCAATGACCATCTACGCTTGCCAGACTTCTGGTAGCGCAAATGCAGAAGCTAAAGACGAAGGAAACAGCGGTGCTATCGCTACTACTCCTTCCAATGCGAATCAGCCTGCAGCTACAAATCCAGCGACTCCCAAGAAGCCTGACTTCCAGGCTAAAGCCGAAGGAATGGCTAAAACTACCGTTAACTTTGTATCTGAAGATTACAACTACGGTAAAGTTCCTACTGGCACAAAAGTTACTCACCAGTTCAAATTTACCAACACAGGTAGTGAGCCTTTAACTCTGACCAGAGTAAAAGCTTCTTGTGGTTGTACTACTCCAAGCTACAGCCAGGAGCCGATCGCTCCCGGTGCAGAAGGATACATCGACGTACTCTTCAATACAGCTGGTAAGACTGGTGTACAAAATAAAACCGTTACAGTTACTGGTAACTTCGAGGGTTCTATCAACAAAATCCTTCGTATCAGTGGTGAAGTGTTACCTGGTGAAAATCAGTAATTTATAAGAAATTCACAGATCTTATATCTGAAAGGTCAAAGGGATATTTTATCTTCCCTTTGGCCTTTTGTTGGTTTTTCTTACTTTTATTCCCCTAAATAAAAAAAATATGGAATTCTCTTTATATTTATTACAAGCCAATGATCCTTTAGGAGGAATGGCAAACTTTATTTTCATCGGTGGTATCATCGCGATTTTTTACTTTTTTATGATTCGTCCTCAAACTAAAAAGGCGAAGGAGGAAAAGAAGTTTCGCGAAGGACTTAATAAAGGCGATAAGGTTATGACGATTGGTGGAATGTATGGACACATCGAAAGCCTTGACGACAATACAGCCCTGGTGAAAGTGGACACAAATACCAAAATCCGTTTTGATAAATCGGCATTAAAACCACTCCCGGAGCCGGCTAAAGCGAAATAAGGTTGGTCAACTATATCAAAAAGACTGTAAGGAGACTTATTTCATCTCCTTCAGATAATGAAAAGCAAAGTATCATCATTATACTTGCTGCATTCCTTTCTCTCACTTTGTGGTTTCTGGTAACACTTAACCAGGATTATGATGCCACCGTGCATTTTCCTGTAAAGATTACCAATATCCCTGATACGATAGAGTTAGCGTTTGAAACACAACCATATATTGATTTAAAAATCCAGGACGGCGGAGTAGATCTGATGCTTGAGTTTTTCAAATTTGACCGGGATACTCTTGAATTTGCTTTTAATCAGGAGTTTCTGAAAAACAAGTATATTGAAACTTCCTTTTACCGCGATCAGCTGGTGCAGAAGTTTTCCTATGATATAAAAGGGATTAATCCTGGTCGTTTGTATTTTGATTATGAAAACAAAATATACAAACGGGTCCCTTTGTATTCCAGAACCCATTTCAGACTAGCACCGGCCTTTTTCCTGGAAAACCAGCCTGCCTTTACACCTGACTCCGTTACGATTCTGGGACCGCTTACCAAACTTGATAGTATTAAAGAATGGTACACGGCAAATATCACAACAAAGGTCATTATAAAGTCAGAAGAAGTAACCGTCCCGGTTATGGATTCGATTAAAGGGTTAAAAGTTACCCCCAAAACGGTTAAGGCATTTGTGAAACCTCAGAAATATACCCAGGCAGACATGCGCATTCCCATTAATGTGTATGATGTGCCTGAGGGATCTTCGATCAGGCTTGAGGTTGACTCATTATTGATTTCATGCCTTGTGCCTATGGCCAGATATGAATCGGTTCTAAACGCCAGCAAGTCCTATAAAGCTTCCGTTTCTTTTTATGATCTGGATCCATTACTGGCTCACACCATTCCTCAGCCTAGTTTGCCTGATGATGTAAAGCTGGTCAGCCAAAATCCTTTTAGAGTTAATTTTGTGATTGTCAATAAATAATTATGCTCAAAATCGGTGTTACCGGAGGAATAGGAAGTGGAAAAAGTCTGGTTTGTAAAATATTTGCTTCTTTGGGTTACAAGATTTATGAAGCAGATCATCGGGCAAAATGGTTGATGAATCATCAACCTGAATTAATTGAAGCGATCAGGGACTTATTTGGTGAGAAAGCATATCTTGATGATGGAACCCTGGACAGGGCATATATCGGAGGAATTGTTTTTAATGATCAAACCCAATTAGCCAGACTAAATTCGATCGTTCATCCTGCAACCGGGAAAGATTTTGATCAATGGGTAGAACAAATTCCCCCTTCTTACCAAAAACCTTTTGTATTAAAAGAGGCAGCTATTTTGTTTGAATCGGGTGCCTATCGTCAAAGTGATGCGGTAATAACCGTTTACGCACCTAAAAAACTGAGAATTGAACGGGTTGTAAACAGAGATAATACAACTGTAGAGGCAGTGCTTAACCGAATGGATAAACAATGGCCGGAGTGGAAAAAAAATCAACTGGCTGATTTTACCATTATTAATGATGGTTTGCATCCTCTCACCTCACAAATCGTATCCGCTATCCAGTTTTTTACCCCTGCCTAAGGAAAAACCACACCCGGATAATCAGTAATATTAATTGTGGGAATGATAGCCGAAAAGTCCCTGTTTCTATTGATGGCATGAATAAATTCATTGGCTACCATGGCATTTCCCCGGGGAGTCAAATAAACTCCATCCAAAGAAAAAACTCCTCCTGTTAGATATTCTGACGAAACTTCCAATCCGGCAATGGTATAACCCCCTCTCAGCTTTTTAAACAGCCCATACATGTCTGCAATCACAAAACGGGAATTTCCCATTTGCTGATTGATTGTTTCTATCAAAGAATCAAGCTGGGTATTATACAAAGAAATAGTATTGCGGATACCTGCAGCTTCAAAAGCATCCAGAACCAAATGATTGGGAATGGGTTTTTCGGGAGTAAGCCCCATGTAGTCTTTTCCGATCATCTCAGCTGCCGGAAGCAGAATCAAATCCAGATTAGAAGCTTTTCTGGTAGTACCCGAAGACGTTTCAATATAGATGGACCTGGAGCTTTGTTGGCATTCGTCAGGGGATATATACTCTGATCCGACTGTCGCAAAATATGGAAAATCAGTAATGTCAGGAATATTGGCAATGACTCCTTGTGTATTGGGAGATTTTAACAAAAGACTAATCAATAAATGATGTATTTCATTTCCAAAAGATGACGCAGAAACGGGTTTCAGTTCATCTTGTGTGCCTCCGGATAAGGCGTAAGGAAGAACGTCCTCCAGACCTAACCAAAAGGTAAAGAAAGTCGGATTCAAAGCTGATAGTAAGTCTCCATAGCTCGATTGTAAATCAGGTGATAATCTGCTGAAAAAAGGGTTTTGAAAATAGAGACTATCGTTAAATAAATCAGTTGATCTCAGATTCGGGGTTCCATAATTATTGATACTTCGGCTGGGAGATGACGGATAATACCAGCCCGGTCTGGGAATTTGTTTTTCAATTTTGGGGGTAGGAATGGCCAATTCACATTTGGGTTTTGCATAGGAGACTAATTCCAAATACCCCGACCCATTTCCTTCCAGTATAGGCTGCTCAAAATATATAGGCTCAATGATTTGAAATTGTTCTGCCAGTAACTGGGGGAACGAGAAGGCCTGGGCCTCTTCATATAACCCCTTAAGCGAAGGAGTGGAAAAATCAGTATTAGATACTCCGGCAGAGTAGCTATCACCGATAGATATATACCGCAGCAGATCAATGGTTCCTTTGGATGGATGAATCTCCGGAACCAGATTCTGCTTACATCCCTGGATCAAAAGGAGAAGTGGTAGCAGGATGGGTATAATAAAAACGCGCGTATAGCTTTGTTTCATAAATTCTTAAGGTGGTTATTTCAATTATAATATCGGAAATTAAACTCCATCAGTTTACTGGAAGAGCAAAAATTTCGCCTAAAAATTGTATCTGATCCCCAAACCGTAAACATTGGTCCCTGAACGGTAAGTTCCTCCAAACTGAGACTGAGAGAGAAAGGACGTTCTTTCTCCTGTGTATTCAAATAAGTAAGAAAGATCAATCTCTAAATTGGGTGCGAAATTGAGTCCCAAACCTGCACTCAGACCTATGCGGTTGGCATCCGGAAGCTCTGGGGAGACAAATCCATCCGGAACAGGAGACTGATCAAAATATGCTCCGGCTCTGAATTTGAATTTGGGTGAGACTTCATACTCGCCTCCCATCCGAAACGAGGCAGATTTTTGATAGGCTTTTTCTTCTGGATGTTTTTGTAATTGTTTGATGGGAATGGCAAAATCAAAAATGAGAGAATCATACGTTTGCCATCCTGTAAAATTAATATCAAAAGCCAATGTCCATTTTTCATCGGGCCTGTAACCAATGCCTATATTCAAGGTTCCGGGAAGTGTAATATCGGTGTTAAATTGGGTATCTGGAAAAACATCCCGTAACGATTCGGGGACGTCAAACCTTACGGAGCCCTTTTTCAGGTTTACAAATATGGGCGTCCTGTAACTCAGCCCCAGACTTAGCCTCTCATTGGCCTGAATAAAAAGACCGGCATTCAATCCCAGCCCATTGCCTGTTCCAGATAACCTTACCGAGCCAACACGTCCACCTTGTCCATCTACCTCTATTGCCCGGCGGGAAAGGAAGCTCAGAAAACCCAGCGAAAAACCTACGCCCAGCCCGATTTGTTGGGTTAATTTATAACTGGCAGTAGGCTGCATAAAAAAGGTATTGATCGCCAATTCCTGAGAAATAAATTTTCCATTCCAGTCATCCTGCCATTTTGAGCCTCCCAAAAAAGGGTTATTGATACCAAGCCCAAAGCTCCATTTTCTTTCCTGAACCTTTTTTTTCCCTTGCCAAACCGTGTAAAAATGGATAGGGGTGAATAAAAGCGTATCCATATTGGCCTGGTAGATGCTGTTTGGATTTTCAAGAAAACTGGTGTTGGTAAAAATGGCATTGGTTCCCAACTGTACGCTATTTGATCGGTTAAAAACCAGACTCCCCGGATTGAAGAATATAGATGAACCATCAAGAGCAAGCCCCGTTCCCGCATTTCCCATACCCGTCTGCCGTTGTCCGTGGTAAAATAACTGGAATCCTCCTCCTGACATGTGGAGATAAATCATAGACAACAAAAAACAGAGGAAGTGGGATTTTTTCATTCTATCGGGGTTTTCTGCCGAATTTATCCCATTTAACATAAAAAACCAATGGGTAAATTTTTCTCTTGTTGGCTTTTGGTCGTTAGCCTTTGGCCATTAGCTTTTTGCAAACAACTAATAGCCAGCAGCCAAAGGCCAACAGCTAATAGCTGAGTTTTGAAGAATTATGCTTAATTTGTCCGCCTGAAAAAGCTTATGGTTAGAGGAAAAAAAGTTGTTGTTGTCATGCCGGCGTATAATGCCGAAAGTACGCTGGAAGCTACTTTTAATGAGATTCCCGATGATCTTGTTGATGAAATCATTCTGGTAGATGATGTGAGTAGTGATGATACAGTTGGTAAAGCACTGGAACTGGGAATCAATAAGGTAATTCGTCATCCGGCGAATAGGGGATATGGAGGAAATCAGAAGACTTGTTATACTGAAGCCCTTCTTTCCGGAGCAGATATTGTGGTCATGTTGCATCCCGATTATCAGTATACTCCCAAATTGCTCGAAGCAATGGTGTATCCCATTGCCAATGGGCTGTTTCCTGTGATGCTGGGCTCGCGAATTCTGGGAAAAGGAGCGCTTTTGGGAGGAATGCCTTTTTACAAATATGTCGCCAACCGCTTTCTGACTGCTTTTCAAAATTTGCTGATGGGGCAAAAACTGGCTGAATACCACACAGGATATCGCGCCTTTTCAAAAGAAATATTATCATCTCTTCCTTTAGAAGAAAATAGCGATGATTTCGTTTTTGATAATGAAATGCTGGCTCAAATCGCTTACGCAGGGTTTGTGATTGGGGAAGTAACCTGCCCTACCAAATATTTTGATGAGGCATCTTCCATCAATTTCAAAAGAAGTGTAGTCTATGGTATGGGAGTGCTTCGGGTTTCTTTGGCTTACCGGTTGAATAAATGGGGACTTTTACATTCTCATATATTTAATCTGGCAGGCGGAAAAAAACTGGATATTACCCGGGAGAGTAGGGCGATTGTGAAGTAGGAATGCGAACTCAGGCACTGTCGCTGACAAGAGGTGAGAAATTGAAAGGCAATATCCTTTTTTCCTTTTTTATTTCTTGTTCTGTGTTCTTTATTTAACCAATTTATTACACCCAAAACGATCACCTAAACTAATCCTTTTGTCCATGAAGACAATTCTGAAAATTATTGGCTTTCTGATTTTATTGGCCCTGGCAGCAGTGGCAGGTTTTTTTCTCATTGAAACCGGTTCAGAAGAAAGAGATCCTTTTTCTTTTGTTCCTGAAGACTTTGTCTACGCCATTGAATCCGACCGACCTGTTGGCGACTGGCAGGATTTAAGTAGTACCGAAGTATGGCAATACCTGAAAGGAACCGAATTTTTGGCAGATATTACCGAATCAGCTGATTACCTCGACTCTCTCTTACAAGCCAACCAGACGCTGGTAGATTTCATCAAGCTGGGAGACATGATTATTTCAGCGCACATGATCAGCAAGCAGGACTATGACTTTCTGATTATGGTTGACCTGAAAGGGAAAGGGCGTAAACTGCCAAAACTGAAGCCAGTTATGGTTCCCTTGTTTGAGAGCCTGGGATATGAAGTGAAAACTGATAATTATTATAGAATCGAGTTGTATAATCTGTATGACAAGGTTTATGATGAAACACTCACAATGGCAGCCATTGATAATGTTCTTTTGATCTCTTATACAGAAGGACTGGTTAAAAAGGCCATTGATCAATCAGAAAAGCCCAGCATTAAAGAGAATCCTAACTTTACCAAAGTACGTGAAAAGACTGACCGTGATGAGCTGTATACCCTGTATTTGAATTATGGTCAACTGGATAAATTGATCCTGGCATATACCACGGAAATGCCGGAAATGCTGGAAGGAATAGAAGAGATTCTGACTTTTTCTTCTTTTGATTTGGATATGGGAGATGATAAGGTGGAAATGACCGGGTACATGAAACAAAAAGATTCGGTGGCTTCCTTTTTAAGTGTATTCAAAGAGGTAGGCACAGGAACGATTCATGCTGACAAAGTCCTTCCCCAAAATACAGCGATGTTTACGAGTATCGGTTTTGATGATTTTGCTGATTTTTATAAGAAATTTGATGCCTATTATGCAGAGTCTAGTCCAGAGGATTATAAAACCATTGAAAAAAGCCGAAAGCTGATTGAAAATCGTTTGAAGATTGAATTTGAAAGAGATTTTTTCTCATGGATGACCGACGAGATTGTAACTGCTGTTATCCCAACTGAAGAGGATGGCTCGAAGTATTCCTATTACGCGATGTTACATTTTGGTGATTACGAAAAAGCGAAAGAGAGACTGGATTATGTAACCAAACGAATTGGGAAGACTCCTGTGAAATTTGAAGAACTGAATTATCAGGGATACACCATCAAGTATCTGGAATTGCGCGGCTTTTTTAAGATTTTCTTCAAAAAACTCTTTTCCAAAATCGAAAAACCGCATTTTACTTATATCGACGATTATGTCGTTTTCTCCAACGATACAACTGCTCTTCAGGCCGTAATTGATCAGTATTTGCAGGATAATGTGCTCGCCAGGAGCGATACCTATGATGATTTTAAAGGTAAATTTGATTCAAAGTCCAGCATTTTTACTTACATCAATAATAAGCAGTTTTACGATTATACCCTGAGTTCTCTGGACTATGAAGCCCGGCGCGATATGCAGAAAAACAAAGAATATTTTTTGAGTTTTCCTCATATTGGTTTTCAGGTTTCGCCTAGTGGCGAGATGTATGAATCTGTTCTTTATGGAGAATTTAAGAAACTGGAGGATGATGTGACTTTGAGGAAAGATGTTCAATAAAAAAATATAA
This sequence comes from Bacteroidota bacterium, assembly GCA_020438265.1. Taxonomy (GTDB): domain Bacteria; phylum Bacteroidota; class Bacteroidia; order J057; family J057; genus JAGQVA01. The sequence goes on along the minus strand of JAGQVA010000005.1, from coordinate 6,342 downwards.
ATGTGGTGAACAAATAAGTTTACCACATTTTTTTATGAAAAAGCAATTCTCCAATATCCTGCTTTTTATCAGCATTTTAGTTGCTTTAATCTGTCTTCTGGGCCGAAATCACTATCTTTTGGGAACGGCCTTTGCATTTGGAAAGTGGTTAATTGTCCTGATTGGACTTTTTGTGATTTACCAGCGCCGTAAAATCCTGAAATCCTGGCTGTCTGTTTTTTTGATTATTACAGTAGGGTTGGTTGGGACGGAAATTATCCTTGTGAAACTTGCACATTCCCGGTTTATGTCTCCGGAAACGAAGGGGAAACAGGTTTCATTGATTTCCTATAACCTTTTTTTCAAGAATAAATATCCCGAACCCATTTTGCAGGAGATTGAAAGAGAAAATTCTGATATTTTGCTTTTTCAGGAGTATACCCCGGACTGGGAGGCAAGAATTATTCAACGATTAGGAAAGAAGTATCCTCATCGCAAGACCTATGCCCATCGTGGGACTCATGGATTAGCTATTTTCTCAAAATATCCAATCAGATCTGTAAAATATCTTCGCAATCAGAATAATCGCCCAATAGCGCAAATTGCTGAACTGAATATTGATGGAATTCCTCTGGCTATAGCAAACACCCATCTGGCGTCTCCTGCTTTGGCAGTAGAAAATCCTGACCGATTTTGGGAGCTTTATCACAGAGTGTATCAATCAAGAGAAAAGCAGTTGGAGGAATTGCAGCAGGTTATAAAGAATGATTTTCCCGAGAAAATGCCCAGAATCATAGCCGGAGACTTAAACACGATGAAATTTGAGCCTCTTTATCGCGATCTTACCTATACATATCTCGACCTTTTTGACAAATTCGGAAATGGTATGGGACAAACTTTCCCAAATTCCGCTAAATTGAAATATCCTTTGATTACACTGGATTACATTTTGCTACATGGTAATATTAAGCCCATTGATGCAGTGGTTTTACCTGGAAGCAGCTCTGATCATCTGGCTATTAAAGGATTGATTGAATTATAAAAATAGCGGTAATAAAGCGTTGAATGCTTCTATAAAGAACAAATCAACCATCAAACAACAAAAATATGAGTCGAGACATTTTACCTATTCCTGAGAACATTGAAATTTTCCATGAGGGATTTACCATGTATATTCGCCGTAAATGGTTTAGTCCCATTTTTATTTTTCTGACCTTTTTTGTCATATTCTGGGATGGGTTTTTGGTGGTCTGGTATGGATTGGCGACCAGTATGGATGCTCCTTTGGTATTCAAGATTTTTCCTCTGATTCATGTTGCAGTAGGGTTGGGACTCACTTATTATGTCATCGCCGGATATATCAATAAAACCGATGTGATTGTCTCCTCTTCTGAAATTCGGATAAGATCTTTTCCATTGCCCTGGTTGGGGGATAAAACGGTAGATGCCCGCGACATCACACAGTTATACACCAAAGAAATCATAACACGAAATAAAAATGGCGGAACCAGTTCGAGTTACGAAGTGCACCTTATCAATACAGAAGGCAGGCAAAAACGCCTGATCAGGGGGCTGAATACCAAAGAAGAAGGATTGTATATGGAGAAGAAGATCGAAGAATACTTACAAATCAGAGATGAAGGGGTTTCCGGAGAGGTTTATCAATAAAATTTGAAAACGGGTAAATCCTGATTGTTGCGCTTATTAGGAAGCCTGTTTACCCTCAAATGCCCATATTTTATTTTGACAAGATTCAGGTTTTTCATTATTTTTAATTTCTGAAGTATTTTGCTTCAGGCTTGGCAAGTATTCCCAAAAAGATATCTAAGCTGATTGCTGTCTGAAAAGCCTTCCCTTGTTCCAGGATAATGAATTCGGCAGATGGATGACCCAAAACAATTTTTCCAGAATCTTCGTCGACTAATCGCCAAAGACCAGATTAGAAATGTTATTGACCAGTTAGAGCAATTACTGGCGAACAGCCCCGATCTTAAAAAAGTATTGCTTCAATCTGCGAGACATACTGAAATCACCCGAAAAATTGATCTGGGAGTAATTAGCGATGAGCAAGCGGACTTAAAAAAGAATCAGATTCGCCTGAGTTTACTGAATCTGATTGAAGAGCTGGAAAACCCAAAGGAGAGACCTGAAATTCGAGAAGAGGTTCAAAAAGCTGTCTCTATGATGCACAACAAGAATATGCTTGTTGACTCTACGATTCACGCGGGTGGAAATGTCGTTATTGGGGATCATATTCAAAACGAAAGTGAAACCAGCCGAAAATTAAAAATCCTGCTTTATGTAATTGTTCCCTTATTGGCGATTGCCGGATCTTACTTTTGGTATCAGACTCAGGTTCTCCAAAAACCTTTTAGTTATAAAGTAAAGCTTCATAATCTTAGCCCTAGTCCACATTTGCCTGAGCCAGAAGGGGTTCTTACCTGGATAGATGATGAGAGCAGCCTTCGCAAAGAAACGATTCATCAGGAAGCCATTTTTGAAGGCAGAAATCCCAGGTACAGGAAAAAAGCGATTCGCTTTCAGTTTGAAGCTGAGGGATTTGAGAAAATTGATACCAGCTTTATCCCTGAAAATGATTTTGTATTGCTTCCTGTAAAAAGAAATGATGAATTTGCGCAAATAAAAGGCAATGTATATCTGTCTGGTAGTGAATCCGAAAAGGGAATAGAAGGGGTATTGATTTCTACTGCTTGTTGTTCAACTTTAACTGATGGATCTGGAAATTTTACCATGACGATTCCTTCAGAATATCAACGGGAATTTCAAATGATAACCCTTGCCAAGGAAGGATATCAAAGTAAAAATATCAGAGAGCCTGTTAGCAAAGGACTTTCGATAAAGGTTTATATGAAAGAAGAATAAGATTTATAACCCAAAACGTAGTGCTCATCATGAATTCATACCCAATCATGAACCTTCGGGTTTTCTCTACATTTCTGCTTCTGTTTTGTTATAAATGGATGGCTGCCCAGATGGTTTATCAGGAGGGAATGGTCAGAGAGATTAATTCCGGGAAAAAACCCGTTTCAGGAGTTTATATTAAGTATGTAGATGCTGTTTCAACTACTTCAACCAATGATGGCTATTTTGAATTAGCCATTCGGGGATATAAACCAGGAGATCAGATTTATTTGGAAGAGATTGAAAAAGCCGGGTACGAGCTGGTGAATGAAAAAGAGGTCCAAAACCCCAAGATTAGTCATGGCAAAAACCTGGGAGTGGATATCATCCTTGCGAAAGCAGGTTATCTCGATGAGGCAAAGAAAGAATACTACCAGATTTCGGATCAAAATCTGAAAGATAAATTTCATCAGGAACGCAAATATCTGCTTAACAAACTGAAAGCTGCTGACCAGGATAGAGATAAAATAGGAGAAGAACTGACCGCTTTACAAAAAAAGTTTGAGGAACAGCAAAAACGACTGGATGAGCTCTCGGATCGGTTTTCTCGCTTTAATTTTGATGATTTAGAAGCAGATTATCAGGAAGCATTGGAATTATTTAAAGCCGGTAAGATTGATGAAGCTATCCAAAAACTTGAGAGTAAGAATCTTACCCAGCGAACTCAGGAAATTATTCAGGAGCAAAAACACCTGGATGCAGAACAGGCTGATCTGGATATAAAGAAAGAGGATTTGGCACGCGAAAAGACAGAGCAAATTGAGGCGATTCGCTTTCTGGCTGATATGTATATTGCCAATTTCAACCTTGATAAAGCGGAAAATCAATATGATGACTTATTGGGTTTGGATAGTACAGATTTAGAGATTTTGATTGAAGTAGCCTGGTTTTATAAGGATCAGCATCGCTATGTAAAGTCTCAAAAATTACTTGTAAAAATTATTGAACATCCAGATGCTCTTCCCTGGCAAATAGCCAATGCGTATGGGTCGCTTGGGGAGCTTTATATTTTTATTGGAAACCTTCATGAGGCTTTAAGTGCTTCTGACTCTTTCAATAAAAAGTTCATTTCTCTGTCTCTGAAAGATCCACAAGTTCCTGGCTATAAAGATAAGGTTGCCACCTCGTACTGTCATCTCGGGATTGCACACACCGCTTTGGGAAATATTGATAGTGCCTTAATATATTATCGAATCAGTAACAACCTGGGAAAGAAACTTAATGCCGAATATCCTGATAATGCAGAATACAAACATAATTTAGCTACCTTCAACCAGCATTTAGGAAAGGCACATAAAGCGATTGGGAATATAGACAGCCTTCTGGAATATTATAAATCCTATTCTCAATTATCAGAAGAACTTTTTGAGGCTTATCCTGAAAATGCTGAATTCAAAGAATCTTTGGCTATCTCTTATGCTGGTTTGGGGGAGGTATACCAGAAACTTGGTAATTTAGAAGTGTCTCTGAAATATTATCTGTCAACAACAAAATTATTTCAGGAACTAATCAAAGATTATCCATCAAGGGTGAGTGCTAAAAACGGATTGGCAGCGTCTTATCAATTCCTGGGGTATTCCTATAATACTTTGGGAAGTCTGGATAGTTCTCTGAATTATTTTAAAAGGTTTAATCAATTGGAAAAAGAGCTCCTAGAAACCTATCCAGCCAATGTCGAATTTAAAGAAAAATTGGCCTTCTCCTACAAATTCCTCGGCATTTTATCTGTTTCTCTCGGAAACCTGAATAGTGCGCTGGGAAATTTTAAAGAAAACGTAACCTTGATTAAGGAACTATACCAATCTTCCCCATTGAATGTGAGTTTTAAAAATGATTTAGTAGAATCTTATAAATTCATAGGATGGACTTATAATTCCCTTGGAAATCTGGATAGCGTACTATTTTATTATCAGGAAAGCGCCCGCCTGGGAACAGAGCTTTGTGAGGCATATCCCTCTAATATTGAGTTCAAAGATGATTTATCCAAGATTTACCAATTCCTGGGTTTTACTTATATGAACCAGGGGAATGTGGAATTAGCATCAGGTTATTTCCATGACTTTCATAAATTGGAAAAAGAACTTTATAAAACCTCTCCGGATAATGTAGAATATAAAAACGGATTGGCCATTTCTTATCAATTTTTGGGCGGTTCTTATGCCTTAATGGGGAATTTGGACAGTGCTTTGAATAATTATAAAAACTTTAATAAACTAGAGAAGGAACTCTATCAGGCTAATCCAACCAATGTGAATTTTGAAGATATGTTGGCTGTCTCTTATCTCAAACTTGGGAATATCTATAGTTCACTTGGTAAATTAGATTCAGCTCTTACCTATTTTGAAATTTATACTCAAGCAGAGGAAAGACTCTGTGAAGCTAATCCAGACAATGTGCGGTTTAAAGATGGATTGGCGGTTTCTTTGGAAAAACTAGGCCATATGCATATATCTTTAGGTAATCTGGATACAGCTCTGCATTATCTTAGAGAATCCTGTCAACTAAGAAAAGACCTCTATAAAACCGATCCGGCAAACGCCATGTTTAAATATAATGTTGCTATTTCTTCTCAATTTTTGGGGTATTCTCATAGTTTACTCGGTAATCCGGATAGTGCTTTGATATATAATAAAAACTATGCTCAAACAATAACGGAACTCTATCATGCAGACCCAACTAACAATAATTTTATGAATGGACTGATTTTTTCCAATGCAAAAATTGGGGAAAATTTTCAGACATTGGGTAAACTGGATTCGGCTTTGGCATATTACGAGCGTAACCTGTCTTTTTCAAAAAAAATCAATGAAATCCATCCATCCAACCTACAATTCAAAATCAATCTGGGTAACTCTTATTTAGACCTGGGGATAATTCATCATAAACTTCAGCAGTTGAATAAGGCTATGGAATTCTTTGAGCCAGCCATGGAAATATCAACTTCTCTGATTGACGCTAATCCTCAAAACATAGATTGTAAGTCTCTTTGGATAGAAACCAATAAAGAAACTGGACTTTTTTATTTTACTAATCAACAGGACCATAAGAAAGCAAAAAAGTGCCTTAAGTTGGCTGAGAAACTTCTTTTGGAATTGATATCAACCACTCCTTTTAATGCTGAATATAAGGAATATCAAGAAGATTTGACTGAAGTTCAGGAGGTACTAAAAAAATTGAGGTGAGCCTTTTGTTGTGTGTGGAGATTGAAAAATTTTCAGGTATGACACCCTTGCCAAAGAAGGGTATCAAAGCAAAAATATCAGAGAGCCCATTAGCAAAGGACTTTCGATAAAGGTGTATTTGAAGGAAGAATAAGATTTGTCATTCTAAAACAGGATTCATCATGAATTCACATCAAATTATGAATATTCGGGTTTTCTCTACATTTCTGCTTCTGTTTTTTTATAAATGGATGGCAGCCCAGATGATTTATCAGGAGGG
>JAGQVA010000058.1 GCA_020438265.1 Bacteroidota bacterium | reverse complement strand
CTTTCTCATCTAAATGGGAAAAGCCATGTAAACGCCCTGTTGATCGTGACATTAGCGCACCAGGACAAACAGCCCCAGCCCTTTCAAAAGCATAATGAAAATGATACTTATGCACACTTAAGTGAGTTGTGCAACCAGGCTAATATCAATCTGTATATCACCCATTTTGCCAATGCAATCAATGACTCAATGGTACTTTCATGGAGATTTGAAAATGGTGAATGGAAGATGTTAGAACTTCCTGCTTCAGAAATCACGATTTCCTATGCAGACCTCCCGCAAAACTTTCCTTCGGCCAATGTGCTCAGAAATCTCCTGATCAAGAATGGTGTCATTTTTATCAATCATTTGAATATGAGTGATAGTCTGACAGATAAGGTGCTTACTTATCAGCTTTTTCCAAATTCAATTCCTCCAACTTTTGATACTTCATTGCCTGATCTTAGTGAGAGATTACTGAATGTATCTACTCATCCTGACCTCAGAACAGACAAGATTATTCTCAAACCAAGATATGGAGAGAGAGGCAAAGGAATAGAGGTCATTGAACTTGCCGAAGTGGATTCAGACCGTGTGGCTCAGATGGAAGATTATATCATTCAGCCGATTATGGAGTCTGACTCAGGCATACCAGAATTGGGTATTGAAGGGCGTCATGATCTGAGGATGCTTGTTTATAATGGAGAAATCAAGGACTGTTTTGTAAGAGTACCGCAGAAAGATAATTTCATCTGCAATCAGTCCCATGGTGGAAGACTTATCTATATAAACATCAATGACATTCCGGAAAAAATCAGAGGAATTGCCGGTGAAATTGATAAAGCGCTGAGTCATTATTCTCCCAGATATTACAGCATTGATATAGGAGTAGGGAGAAGCGGAAAAATCTGGGTATATGAATTAAATACCATGCCTGGAGTGGTCTGGAACGCAGATGCCTCTGATAAAGAAAAATACTTCCCTATGCACAAAACGATTGTTAATGCCATTGAATCCGCTGCCGTGCGAGCTGGTGTCATGTCATAATGTCTTATGACTGTTTGATCTTTCAAAATTAAAAATGACTACTAAAACAACAGTTCTATGATTTCAATGACAAAAGAATTCTTATTCGAGAAAGACTATTCAATAAAGTATAAACAAAATATTCTTCATGCGATTGGAAATACTCCTCTGGTAAAAATGAATTCATTAAACAGGGGAGTAGATCCTATGATTTTGTGTAAGCTGGAATTCCTCAATCCTGGAAGTAGCAGTAAGGATCGTATAGGCGTGGCTATGATTGAAGCAGCGGAAAAATCGGGCCTATTAAAACCAGGAGGAACGATTATCGAGCCTACTTCTGGAAATACAGGGATTGGTCTGGCGCAGGTTGCGGCAGTAAAAGGGTACAGAGTCATTTTTACCATGAATGAGAAGGTTTGCCAGGAAAAACGTAATATCCTGAAAGGTTATGGAGCCGAAATTGTGATTTGCCCCTGTGGAGTGTCTCCGGAAGATCCCCGTAGTTATTATCAGGTAGCGAGGCGCCTGGTTAAGGAAACGCCTAATTCTTTTAGTCCGAACCAATACGCAAACCAGGCTAATCCACTGGCTCATTACCATGCTACAGGCCCTGAAATCTGGCGTGATACTGCAGGTCAAATTACCCATTTCATTGCAGGTATGGGAACCGGAGGAACGATCAGCGGAACAGCAAAGTATCTGAAAGAGCAAAATCCTGATATCCAGGTTATAGGAATCGATCCTGAAGGCTCTCTCTACAGACATCTGTTTGATGGTACAGAAGGAGAAGCATCTGGATATAAAATGGAAGGAATCGGACAGGATTTTTTACCAGATGCAATGGATCTGAGTCTGATCGATGAAGTAATCACTGTTTCAGACAAAGACGCTTACAGAATGGCCCGTCTGGCAGCCAGAAAAGAAGGCTGGATGGTGGGTTCTTCATCAGGTGCAGTGATTGCGGGAGGACTGAGATTTGCCGAAATGATGGATGAAGATGCCGTAATAGTTATGCTGCTGCCCGATTCAGGTAAAAACTATTTAAGCACGATTTTTAATGATGAATGGATGCGGGAGAATGGGTTATTGTAAATAAGGTACTGCGCCCGAAGAAAACTTCCCTTAAAAGAAATAAATGTACTGGTAGGAACCTGGTTCCTCTATTTGCTTCAATAAGCAAAAATCGCCCCTTATTTTGGGGCGATTCTCATTTGGGCCAATATGTAAAAGCGATTATTCACTCCCACCCCCAATATATATTTCCTGAAATCTGTTTTCTCCATCACTATATTTGGTTGAAAACAAAAAATGATCCCAGCCTTTATAAGAGAATTGAGTTGTAGTCAAAATATCATCTTTTCCATCCCCATCAAGATCCCCGATAAAATTGACTACTGCCCGGGCTTCATATACATGACGATGACTATCCCCATGGCAGTTCATCTTTAATAATAATTGATCAACGGGTTTTTCTCCATTTGTATTTAGATATCTCAGCTCATAGGGATTTAATTCCAGAGACAAATCATTGGACCATGTTTCATGGATTTTCACTGCCCCATTTCCATAAATGATTCCGTCTAATAAGCGGATTTGTTCTCCAATATAGATCATCTTATTGACCAGTTTGCCTTTTATTCCTTTCTTCTCTTGAAGTCCAGCGAATACCCAAACAGGGATTTCGTCTTTATTTTTCGGAGAAATAAATTGATTATCCATAGACTTTTCCATTTCAACCTTGCGCAGGTCAAATACCTCCGGGTCTTCTGTTACATACAATCCCACATATTGCTGATCAGCTAAAAACTGACTTTCTCCCCAGGTATTCACCAGGTCCATTTCAGTCTGAATGCCCAAAATCAGGCCTCTTCGATCAATAGATTGGATGTAATGATCAAACACATATCCTTCCAGATCCTGCCAAAAGCATTTTACCCAACTACCCTTAATATTTCCGATTTTATCTCTGGGAGTATCTTCAGAATAACAGACACTGATTTTTGACTGGTTGGGGATAAGCGCTAATACTGAACTTTCTATTCCTGGTTGTGAGCGGAGTTTTAAGCCACCTTCTGCCTGGACGATATAAGGTTCTGACCAGGAATAGGAACATTCAGATACTTGGGCGTGGAGGCTAGCAGAAAGGATTGTGAGAATGAACAGGATAATGAATCGCATGTTTTTGATGGGAAGATGCGATTTTCTTCAAAAGAATTTTATCCGAAATTGATATTCGTGTATTATTATATAATATCTGGAGTTTTATCAACAACCCATTGGTATTTCAAATTCAATGATTTTTTCTTTAATATTCCCCCCCTTAACAAACCATTAACACTTCCCCTCCTTGACATAACCCGCTTCAACCTATAATTTAGCAGGCTGATGAAACCAGAAATATAGTATTAAAAAGCCATGGATATTACCGTTAGTAATCTTACCAAAACTTATGGTAGCCAACGGGCAGTAGACAATATTTCTTTTCAGGTGAAAACCGGTGAAATCCTGGGATTTCTCGGTCCAAACGGAGCTGGAAAAACGACTACCATGAAGGTGCTGACCTGTTTTATGGCACCTTCTGACGGCTCAGTGAAAATCGGAGACTACGACATATTCGCCGATTCTGAAAAGATCAAAAAACATATTGGATACCTTCCTGAAAACAATCCTCTTTATGTGGAAATGCCGGTACTCGAATACCTGACTTTTGTCGCCGAAGTGCAGGGTGTATCCAAAGATCAAATTCCAGTCAGACTGCGCACTATCGTTGCGAAATGTGGTCTTAATAAAGAAAAACACAAGAAGATTGGCGAACTTTCCAAAGGATATCGCCAGCGGGTAGGACTCGCTCAGGCGCTGATTCACGATCCGGAGATTCTGATTTTGGACGAACCTACCACAGGACTCGACCCCAACCAGATTGTGGAAATTCGGAATCTGATCCGCGAAATCGGAAAAGAGAAAACAGTCATTCTCAGCACTCATATTCTGGGGGAAGTGGAAGCGACTTGTGATCGGATTCTGATTATCAATAATGGAAAAATCGTCGCTGACGGCACTCCAGAATCAGTCAGTAACCAGGCCAAAGGCCAATTTGTGGTGGATATCCAGCTCATCGCTGAACCAAATGCTCCTGTCGCAGACGCGCTTCGGGAACTGCCAGAGGTTTCTTCTGTGGAAGTTTTCCCCGAAAAACCTCACGCTTATCAGGTAATCAGCAAAAGAGATCTGGAAACCCGCGAAGCGATTTTTAAACTTTGCGTGAAGAAAGACTGGATTCTCACTGAAATGATTCCGGTTGAAGAAAGCCTTGAAGATATATTCCGTGACCTTACAAAAAACTAACTGAATGATGAAAAATATATGGATCATCGCGAAAAGAGAATTCCAGACATTTCTGGATTCCCTCGTAGCTTATATCCTCCTGTGTGTTTTTCTGGGATTAAGCGGATTTTTTACATGGCTGTTTGGAACAGATGTATTCTTTATCAAACAAGCCACGATGCAGCCCTTTTTCCAGATTGCTTACTGGACATTATTCTTTTTCATCCCGGCACTGACCATGCGTATGATTGCCGAGGAGAGAAAGTCTGGAACGCTGGAGGTATTACTTACCAGAGCTATTAGCGACTGGCAGGTGGTTTTTGGCAAGTTTTTATCTTGTTTGCTGCTGATTGGGGTAGCTTTATTGTTTACGCTTCCTTATTATTTCACCATTGCCTGGCTGGGACCAATCGATCACGGCGCGGTATGGTGTGGATATCTGGGGCTGATTCTTCTCAGTTCTACTTATATCAGCATTGGTATTTTTGCCAGTAGCATTACCAGCAACCAGATTGTAGCATTCTTATTATCTCTTGTCATTGGCATATTTTTCCACTGGATCTTTGATCTGGTAGGAAGCGTAGCAGGTGGTGGTTTGGCGGAGTTGTTTGATTTCCTCAGCACTTCTACCCATTATACCTCCATTTCCAGAGGAGTGATTGATTCAAGGGATGTGATATACTTCCTTTCCATTTCGGCCCTGGGGCTTATCCTTGCGGAAGCCCAACTGGCCCGAAGAAACGTGATTGATTAATTTTTAGATTTCAAATTTCTGAAACCATAATTATCCATGAAATTTACGAGATCAACTGTAACGATAAGACTGCTGCTTTACATCGGGATTTTCCTCCTGTTGAATCTGGTAGCAGGTCAATTATTTTTTAGATTAGACTTTACGGAAGATGGTAGGTATACCTTAAGTAATGGTTCAAAAGATATTCTAAAGTCTTTAACCGAACAAGATAAACTGGTAACTGTTACCGCTTATTTTTCCAGTAACCTGCCACCGGAATTAAGCCGGGTTGGTGAAGATCTGAAAGATCTTCTGGCAGAATATGAAAATTACTCAAATGGTCAGTTGGTATATGAATTTATCGACCCCTCAAGGAGCGAAGAAGCTAAACAAAAAGCGATTCAGGATGGAATAGCACCTTTTAATATTAATGCCAGGGAAAATGACAAGGTTACGCTTGTTACAGTATTTCTGGGAGCAATTGTTAAACAGGGAAATCAACAGGAAGTCATTCAGATTGTGCAAGCTAATGCAAGAGGGGAGCTTTCTGTAGTTCGAAGCATGGAATTTGAGATTTCGTCCAGTATAAAAAAATTAGTTGTTACCAATAAACCGAAAATAGGTGTCTTACAGGGACATGGTGAAGCGGGTTTGGAACAAATGCAGCAAGTCATGGAGCAAATGGAGTCTCTCTATGAGGTTGATACATTTTCATTAGCTTCAGACCTTAATGCATGGAGTAATTATAAAACGGTAGTGATTTTAGGAGCAACAGAGCAATTTCCTGCGGAGCATTTGGCTTCTCTGGACCAATTACTGGCTAGTGGCGGGCGATTATTTTTAGGGCTAAATTCTGTTCAGGGAGATCTGCAAGGGCAAATACCCTGGGATAAAACCAATACGGGCCTCGAAGACTGGCTGAGCTCAAAAGGCGTAATTGTTGAACAGACATTTTTGACCGATGTGAACTTTTTCGAGGGAATTATGCGTCCAGTAAGACAAGGGCCATTTGTATTTAATGAAGCAATTGATTTCCCTTATTATCCTATGATTATCAATTTTCCGGAACATCCTATAAATCAGGGCCTCGAGCAGGTACTCCTACAATTTGCCAGTCCCATTACAATTGCCAATATTGACTCATCTGTGTTTGCAGCTCCTATTGCAATTAGCACGGAACAAAGTGGTAAAGTTCCACCTCCTGTACTTTTTAACCTTGATAAGAAATGGACAACTCAGGATTTTTTATATGGCTCACAGAATGTTGGTGTAGCTATTGAAGGAAAATTAGGAGGTTATGCAGAGTCTAAAATGGTTATTGTTTCGGATGGAGACTTTCCTTTGTCTTTGCCTGGACAGAACGAAACATTTCCTGATAATGTGAACTTACTGGTTAATTCTATTGACTGGCTCACAGATGATACTGGATTGATAGAACTTAGGACCAGAGGTGTTGCAACTCGTCCGTTGGAAAAACTACTTGGTGATGATGAGGAAATTATCGCAAAAAAAACAGTAATCAAATACTCAAACTTCTTGATACCGATTTTGATTGTGATTGTATTTGGATTTATTCGTTTCCAGCGTCAACGAATCAGAAAAAAAGTATGGATGGCTGAGGATTATTCAATAAAGAAATAAGAAAAGTCATGTTTAAAAGATTTACGAATCAACAATTAATCATCGTTTTTGGAGCCCTGGCTGTTATCTATCTGGCTTCGATGGCCTTTGGAGGCAGGGCTGACAGGACTTTTAATAAAACCGTTTCGGCACTCGACACAGCGAAAGTAAGTCAGATTTTGATTACTCCTCCCGGTGGAGAAAAGGTAACCCTTAGTAAAAATGGGCCAGCCTGGAACGTAGAACTGCCCGGAGGTGTGAAGGTTCCCACAGGGAAAGATTTGGTTAAACGAGCGCTGGAATCCATTGCATTTCTTGAAGTGAATCAACTGGTCAGTAAAAATGATAATGACTGGGCTGAGTATAAAGTAGATACTGCTGGCACCCGGGTAGAGGTAATGGCTGGCAGCGCCAAAGTTCTCAATCTGATCATCGGGCGGTCTGAGTACAAACAAACAATGATGTCTTATGTGAGAACTGAAGGCAATGACGAAACCTATATGGTGGAAGGGTTTCTGGAAACTACTTTTAACCGTGAGGCCAATGACTGGCGTAATAAAACCATTATTCCCGGGCCCGCAACTTCCTGGATGGGCGTTTTATTCAACTACGCAGCGGATAGTGCCTTCCAGTTGGTCAAAGGGGCTAATAATCAGTGGATGTTCCCGGATTCTTCAGCGATCAATGCCAGCGAAGCAAGTTCTTTTGTGAGTCAGTTGGCTAATACTAATGGAACAGAATTTATCGACACCCCTCCGACAGTTACGAATCCCACATATCAGATGATGATTCAGACTTCAACCACACCGATTGAGATTAAGGCTTATCAGGATCCCACTTATACGTATGTGATCAATTCTTCCCGAAATCCAGGTTCGTGGTTTGCAGATAAAGACGGTTCTATTGTAGCAAAAATATTTGTAGGCAAAGGGAAATTTATTCCAGCACCTACAGAATAGGAATAAAATTACATCAAGGAAAAACCGCAGATTTCTTGTTGATTTCTGCGGTTTTTGATTTTCGGACAATTTGCGCAAGGATTTTTGCCGTTCAGCGGGATTTTACTTTTTCAGTGCATTTATTGATTAGCTTGCAAACACATTGATAGAAATCTCAATGCAAACATAATTTTTGGCCCTGGTCTTGTATATAATCAAATGATGTCACGAATAATCCTGAGCAAAACGCTTTCCAACATATTCCACTTGCAGTTTACGGTAGTTTTGTTGTTAATAGCCTTTATCGGGGTAGGAAGTAATCATGCGTTATCCCAAACCCGGCAAATTACGGTTCAGGTCGAATGTAGAGCCCCTGATGCTGACTTTGTCATTTTTGTCTGGGGTTTTAATGGCTGGAAGCTTGATAAAACCTTTGAACCGGCTTCTCCCACCAAAATAGAAAAGAATACCTACAGAACTCCCATGACCAAACATGGGGATCGTTTTGTTTTGGAAATACCTGTACCAGCAGGCAAAGTCCTTAACTGGGGATTCCTGATGGGGAGGAAAAATGCTCCCAAGAGTAAATATTTTTCGCAGAAATCTGCCTTTGTAGACTCAACGATGGCACCTTTGATTGTTACTGAAGAATTAATTGCCACTGATGAGGAGCTGGGATATGATAAAAAGGCTATGCTAATCACCCTGTCCTTGATAGGTGTATTTTTACTTCTGGGACTTCTGTTTATCTTTTCCGGTCTGGGAAAAGTATTTGGATTTGAGCCTTATGGCGACTATCAGCTTCGGGTTCCTATGAATAATCAGCTTACTTATGGACTATTGATCACCATCGCGATTATTCACGTGGTGGTACTCATTGGTTCTGCGGGTTTTATTCATTACTATAGACAAATTGGGGAAGATTGGGCCAGTGGAGGACCCATTATGATTTTTCTGGTTCAGTTTAGCCTGGCCCGTGAGAATAATGCAGCCGTTTGGTACTCTTCGATGGTATTTTTCCTGGCTGGCCTGGTAGCTTTGCTTGCCTTTTGGGGAGTCTATAATGTGCGAGACAATAAAGCTCAGATACGAACTGCCTGGGGCTGGCTGATTTTGGGAGGACTATTTGTCGGGCTTTCTGCTGATGAACTGGGCTCTATTCATGAAAGATTGGGCATGCTGCAGGAGTTAAACGTAACCGGAGATGGTGCTCCTGGCTGGATTGATCTGTTTGCTATCCCCGGAGGATTGGTTGGCTTATTTATGCTCTGGTTTTTTTATCAAAATTTCCGTCGCCAAAAAAAGTCTTTTTTCATGCTTGTTCTGGGAGTGTTGGCGTTAGTCAGTATCTTTTTTCAGGAAAATTTTGAGGTTTCTTCTATGCGGGCGGCAACGAATCCCGAAACCTGGCGGCGACCTATCTGGCAAATTATTCTCGAAGAGGGAAGCGAACTCCTGGCCGTATGGTGTTTTCTGGCTGCTTTTGTCAATCTTGTCTACCGTCTGTCTCTCCAAAAATCATTGCAAAACTCACTGGCAGCTCCGGAGATTGTTGTCCCCGTCAAACCTGCTATTCTGATTGGGTTGTCCTACATTCTGGTTGCATTGAGTGTTTTTGGTACAGGTATTTTTAGCCCCCTGCTTGAATATGGCATTGAAGGAGGAGACAATGGAATGACCAGCAACTGGTTTCCGTCCATGTTGGCGTTTATAGGTGCTGCTTTGAGCTGGCTGGTATGGAATGCAGAGAAACAAAATAAAAAACCCGCATACCTGATTCTCGCTTTGATCTTACTTTGTTTAAGTATGTATTATGGGGCGGCTTTCCGGTTTTGGTTTACCGGACGCAATTGGGGGCCGATTTCTTCTATTGTAGTTTTTGAATCTACCCTATTATTGGGAATTGTTTATTTTGCTTTTAAAGAAGTCATCAATTATCAGAAAAAATGGCAAATTGTTTTCTTCTCGATCTGGCTGGTTGGATTGACTGTCGCATTATTTTTCCCCGGTAAAGCAACAGGTATCAGGGATCTCTGGCCTTTTGGTTTTATTCTTCCCGTTTTGATTGCAGAATGGATGGAAAAAGCTGAATAATTTTCTTTTGGTCATATTTTTGCCCTGATTCTACTCAAGATAAGTCTTAACTTAGGGTATGATTCAGGGAATGAAAGGACAGGTGAATAAGCTGAGCTCGTGGTATCGTATTGGAATATTGCTAATAGGTATCTATGCCGGAACGTTATCGGCCCAAAGGCCCTACGTCCTGGGTTCTTTCCCCCGCAATGGCGCAGAAAATCTCCTCTGCAATACTTTCATCTCAGTTACCATTTTTTTCCCTTCTGAAGGAAAAATCCTTGATCCGGTTACCCTTCACCAACATTCCGTAAAACTTTATCCAGCCTCGAATCCTGACCATGTGATTCCATCAGAACGCTCTTATAATCAGGAATATCAAACCTTGTATTTGACTCCTTTGGCTGTTTTGGAGTCCAGATCGGATTATGTTTTTGAAATTACACCGGATCTGGTGGATGAAAGGGGATTCAGCTTTATGCCTTATAAGCTTCATTTTAAAACCGGAGATTGTCTGCCCGAAAAAGATTCTGTAATTATATCAGAACCTATCCCTGATACGCTTGCAAAAGATACTGTTGTGGAAACCGGTCCTCCTGTTCCTTTTATTGATTTGGTAGCTTTGAAAGCTCAGTATTCGCACGATACGGTTACGGTGAGTTGGCGAACCTATACAGAGTTTATGATGGCCGGGTTTCATATTGAAAGATCTTATGAGGGAGATAAATTTGTCGAGGTCAAAAAAATGGAGTCCAAAGGGGATAGCGACACTACCCAATATTACAAATGGCTGGACCTGAAACAGACACCAGGGCCGATTTATTATCGTCTGACGGTTACGGATATTTATGGGAAAGAATATGTTTCAGATACCATTGAGGTATATCTGGAAGAAATCAGGTTTACCGAAACGACACTTGAAAACAGCCGTGAATTACCCATCGAATTCACCGTCAAAGACAAAACGACGATGGCTTTTATCTTAAGATCAGAGTCCAATCAGATTGTCAAACGCAAAGCAGGAGCCATTCCCGCCGGAAATCAAACGTATATCATCTCTCTCGATGGGGTCGAACCAGGCCGATATGTGGCTGTTCTTCAAACAGGAAAACATACCATCATTGAACAAATTCTTATTTTGGAATAATGTGTTAAACCTGTTTATCATTCGCCTAATTTTTTTTATATTAATCGGTGTTTCCGGGGTTGTTTAACTAATAAGAAACCCGGAGATTAATCCATTTCAAAAAAGATCTATTTTGGCAAACGCTAGCCAACATAAAGCTACTCCCAATCCGGCAATTATCGTCGAGGTTAAGAAAATATTGGCCAGTTTTTTTGACTTATCGGTATATAATCTTCCTTTTTACCGGTTTCTCCAGTTTGTTGATGGAAGTACGACAATACGGGAGCTAAATATTCTGGCACTTACCCAGCAGGGAGAATATATTGATATGCAGCTTGAGGAAATCATTACTTTTAACCAGCTCAATGAGTTGATCCACAAACCTCAAAACGTGACATTTACCGATATCAGCATGAGTCTTGACGATGACCAGAGTATCGATACCAATCTCGAAGATGAAATTTTCTGTACGCTCTCTGACAGTGTTGATATGAATACACTGGTCACCCGAATCCTCAATGAAGATCAGCGTAATAATTTTATGGTTTTTCCGGAAGAATCAGATGCTTTTTGTCTGGTGAAAAAAGGGGGGCAAATTATGCAATACCGATCTTTCAGGAATTATCTGGCGACTGCGGAGAATTAGCCTTAATTTTCTCCTTTTTCTGTTTTTTATTTTTTCCCTCCTCTAATTTTTCCTTTAAGGTCAAAATCTGCTTTTCCGCCCGCTTTAGCATTTTTGAGAGAACCTTGTTTTCTTTTTTGAGTTTACTAATGGTTTTGAGGCTCTTTTTATCCTTTTTGGGTGATTTTACCTTTTTTTCAGAAGATGTCTTTTTTTTCTTTTTGCTCATATTCGCGCTTTCCCCTAATATAAGATTTTATTCACAAGTTAACTCTATTTTTCGCCCATCTATATCCTGAATAATTGCAGAATAACCCCACGAGGTCCGATTGGGAGGGGAAATAATTTTCCAATTGGTATCAGCTAATGAATAAATGAACTTGTCTAAATCATCAACTGAAAAACCCAGGCGAGTCGTAGAATCAGCAACAGAAACAGATTTCGGCAGAGGATAAATTTCAAAAACGGTGCTACCTATTTGAGTAGAATAGTGCCAGGGACCTTTTCCGTGTTGATGATGGGTAAATGTGAGCCCAAGTTTTTCGTATTGAGATGCCAGTTTTTCGGGATTATTGGTTTTAATAACCAGAAGGTTTAGGTGCATTTTCTCAAACTATTTTGATAAAAATACAATCCTCCGTAGTTTGTTGCAAAAGACGCATGTATGCCGAACAACTCCATTCTATCAAGCCAAACCCAAAAGTTCAAAATTCTGGCTCACTGTATCTTCTGGCTGGCATATCTGGTATTTGTGAGTTTTCTTCTCAGCAATTTCCTGGAAATTCAGGGAGCTTTGATCCGTACAGTAATTATGGGTATTTTCCATGCGGGCCTTGTGTATATCCACCTGATGATTTTGGTTCCCCGCTACTATGATCAACAAAAATACTGGCTTTATGGAATGACAACTTTGGGGTTTCTCATTCTTTTTTCCCTGATGAGAATTGCAGTAGATTACGAAATGGCCAAGATTTCTCACCTGTATCAGGATCTGGTTATGTCGCCGATCCATGTACTGGCAGTTTTTATGACGGGTGTGGTGGTTTTATTGATTACGACACCGATCAAACTCGTGGAAGATCGTTACCAAAAACTGCAGCTACAACAACAATTGAAAAATCAGCGACTGGAAGCAGAACTCAAATTCCTCAAAGCGCAGGTAAACCCTCATTTTTTGTTTAATGCACTGAATAATATCTATACCCTGGCTTTTACGGAGTCAAAACAAACGGCTCCGACAGTTCTCAAACTCTCCGAAATGATGCGCTACATGCTTTATGAATGTAAAGCTGAAAGAGTTCCATTGAGTAGTGAGATCAATTATCTGAGAAATTTTATAGAACTGCAGCAGCTTAAAACGGAGGAGAAACAAAATATCGAATTCTCAGTCAGTGGAGAAATCAAAAAATACATGATTCCTCCCTTATTATTTGTCCCTTTATTCGAAAATGCTTTCAAACATGGAAACCTGGAAAAAATCGGAACGGGTTGGTTAAAGGCAAATCTTCAAATCAAGGAAGAAAAATTACTTTTTCAAATTGAAAATACAGTAGGCGAAACGCGAAATAAGGATCAGGTAGGCGGAATTGGGCTGGAAAATATTCAAAAACGTCTCGAACTACTTTTTCCCGGAGAATTTGAATTTTCCGCTGAAAAGCAAGATGACATTTTTTCTGTGTTTATTTCTCTTCCGCTAGCTCATCTATTGTCAAAAACTCCCAATCCAGCTTCTCTCCCTCGGGATCATAGTGCAGCCGAATGACAGAATCTTCCGGATCAAGATCACGACTTAAGCCTTTATTCATTCCCGCTCCCAGAAACCAGATTCCATTATTTGCCAGATACGAAAACTGTTTGACCCGTTGCCCAAAATCTCCCGCCAGACATATTACCTGGATGCCTGATTGCTGAATTTCCTCCAAAACAGGCAAAATCGCAGATTGAAAATCTCCGGCAGGTTCACAGCGCACTTGCCAGGAAGGACGGTTGGCATTAGCGGTTTCCCACATATTTACCCCAGGAATGGATTCTCCCCAGATGACATGATGGGTCATTACGATTAAATGGGACAATCCGCTTGCGGTAACGGGGAGTGATTCAATTAACTCAAATTGCTCATTCAGTTGCAGACAATCCTCTTCCAGATTTGTATTAAGCACGAGCATTCCCAGCTTGCCCATTTGTTG
>JAGQVA010000598.1 GCA_020438265.1 Bacteroidota bacterium | reverse complement strand
CCAAAAGCGCCTACAAAGACAAAAAAAATGACGCCTTTTGACATTTTATATCAAATTCAACACGATTTTGAACAAAACAAAATACATAACTCATTGGAAATGAATCTATTACAAAAGTTAGCCTGACGGCTATGCCCCCGATCGCTATCGCGTCGGGGGTGACAAAGCATGCTTTGTAAAAATACGCCGCAATTTGCGGCGTGTTTTTAACATGCCAATGGCTGTCATTCCGGACGACGTTAGGAGATCCGGAACCTCCCGAGTGGTAAAAAGAGTTATTAATGAACAAATTGCTTCCCCTCCTCTTGCGAGAAATAGATCCTACAGGCCAACCCTATAAGTGATAGGCACTATATGTAAGACATTCCCAATTATTTCGTAGATTAGAATCTTTAATCACACATACCTTTTTTCATGCAAAAAATTGACCCTGGACTTCTGACTGATTGGGAGAAAAACCTTCCTCATCATGAATTGATTTTGGTGGAAGGTGGGGAGTTTGAGATGGGGGGAGCAGATAGTGAAGCAGAAGAAGATGAAAAACCTGTTCATAAGGTTTCATTGGATAGTTTTTATTTAGGGAAATTTCCCGTAACCCAAGCACTTTGGAAATTGGTTATGGGGAAAAACCCGTCAAGATTTAAAGGAGAAGCTAATCCTGTTGAAAATGTTTCATGGAAGGATACACAAGTTTTCCTACAGAAACTTAATCAAATGACAGGAAAAACCTATCGCCTTCCTACCGAAGCGGAGTGGGAGTTTGCAGCCAGAGGAGGCATTCATAGTGAAGGGTATTTATACGCAGGGAGTGATAAGCTGAAGGAAGTAGGTTGGTATGAAAAAAACAGCAACCATCAAACTCAACCAGTTGGGCAAAAGCTGGGGAATGAGCTAGGACTATTTGATATGAGCGGAAATGTTTATGAATGGTGTCAGGATTGGTATGGAGCGAATTATTATCAGCATTGTGCTGGTCAGGGAGTAGTGAAGAATCCGCAAGGACCTGAGAAGGGAGTTCTTCGCGTTTTTCGTGGTGGCTTTTGTTCCGACGTTGCCCGGCACTGCTGGGGCTCGTCTCGGGGCAGCTACCGGCCTAACTATCACTACAGCGATGTTGGTTTTCGCCTTGCGTTGTCTCTCTAGTCAGCTGGTTATTCATCCGACTTTACCATGAACTGAAATTTTTGTGGTGAGAGGCAATAAAGGGGAGTATAAGACGAGTAATACGTAAGTGGGCTGTGCAGTATTCAGCCTACAATAATAGAAATCGGAATCAGAATAAGTGCCGTTAAGTACTTAAAATAGGTAGAAAATATATAATAAATGAACAAGCCTCCCATCATCACCAATATCGAACAACTACTAAAAATCACTATACACCCTGCCCCAATAAGAGGAGACGATTTAATCGGTGGCCTGATGCCCTATAAAAAAAATACTCCCAAGTACGCTATAAACGGAGACCATCTCATCGGCCTAAATTTAGCCAATACAGGCCTGACAGACGAAAAATGGCAAGCCATACTTGCACTTCCAGACTTCAAACCTCTCGAAATAAAAGCCCTGAATCTAAGCGATAACTCAATCACAGAATTTAGAGATGAATGGGGATTTGACAATCTTACCCACCTAAACCTCGATGACAATAAGCTGACATACCCCCCAGAGGAAATTACTGTAAAAGGGAACGCTGCTATTCTAAACTACTTAAAAGAATTACAGGAAGGTGATGTAGTAGTGTATGAAGCAAAGCTGCTGATTATTGGTGAAGCGGGTGCTGGAAAGACCACCTTAGCCCGAAAATTAGGCGATCCCAATGCTCCTATGCCTAAAGATAAAGATACCACTAAGGGGATTGAAGTCAACCCACTTCTTATGCAGGAAAAAGGGGAAGCTGACTTTACCATGCATATCTGGGATTTTGGTGGGCAGGAAATTTACCATAGTACGCATCAGTTTTTCTTGTCCAAACGCTCTCTATATATTTTGATCCTGGATGGCCGTGTGGAAGAAGATCCTCACTACTGGCTACAGGTGCAGGATCTTTTGGGTGAAAAAAGCCCTGTTCTTTTACTTCTGAATAAAAAAGCAGGTATTCGTCAGCAAGTAGCTTTTCAGGAATTGTTAGGATTGTATCCTAATTTACAAAAGCATTTTCAGCCTTTTAGCCTGAAGGAAGATCGAAACCAAATTCAGGAATTTACCAGGGTGGTAGAGCAACAAATCCGAAATCTCCCTCATTTTAAACGAAATGAAAAAGTACCTCGAAAGTGGGCAGATATCCGAAACCGTTTGAAAGAATTGTCTCAAGCTAAGAATTATATCTCTTTGGAGAAATTTCGGGAAATTTGTGCTGAAAAAGGTATCTCTGAAGAAGATAGGCAGGATTTTTTGAGTGATTTTTTGCATTCTTTGGGGATTATTCTTCATTTTAGTAAAGTTCCTCTTCTTAATAGAATTGTGATTCTCAGACCTGACTGGGCTACCAATGCAGTGTATAAAGTGCTGGATCATACGAGAGCTTTTGCAAATATACTAGGGCATTTTCATCGCGATGAATTGGACACGATTTGGGCAGATGGAAATTACAAAGGGGTATTTGATGAAATGTTGACATTAATGCAAAAATTTGAGCTGTGTTATGCATTGCCAGATAAGCCAGACGAGTATATTGTTCCTCAATTATTATCGCCTGATAAACCTGTTTATTCCTGGAAAGATAAAAACCAGTTAAAGCTTCATTATACCTATACATTTATGCCAAAAGGCATCGTAACGCGTTTGATTGTGCGTCTTCACCGCTATATAAAAGATCAGGAAACGGTTTGGCAGAGAGGAGCCGTTTTTGAATATGAAGGAGCCAGAGCTGAGGTAAATGAACTCTATAGAGACAAAACCATTCATATCAAAACACAAGGTAGTAATCGAAAAGCGCTTATGGCCATCATCACCCATCAAATCGATGAGATCAATAGTACCTTTGGTTTTGACGATCGACTGAAAGTAAATCAGTTGATCCCTTGTAATTGTCCTCAATGCAAAAAAAGTGAAGCTCCTTACTTCTTTCTCAAGGATGTTTTGTACAAAGCCAAAGGCAAAGGAGTAACTTATTTGCAGTGCCAGAATAGTTTTGAAGATGTTTCCGTTCTTGGGTTAATTGATGACGTTTTTACCCAAAATATGGTTGAAGCTTCAATCGGAAAAATGAAAGAATCTCCCCGTCATGAAAATCACTATCATTTTCATGATAAAGTCGGTAGTGTTAACACTGATAATAAGGGTGCGATTCATACAAATACTGATCAGCGTAATATTATCACCAGAGCAGAAGATTTGATAGACGTCTCAGACAAAGGCAAGGAAAGCTCTGACCTAACCCCTGGCCAGAAACGTAGGTGGAAACGCTGGATGGGGAATGCTATAGATATAGTTCGAGGTTTTATAGAAAAAGGTATTTCAAAAGGAACAAACAGTAATAGCTGAGGAAGTAAAAAGTAAGGCTAAGAGAGGTGGCTTCGGTGACTTGAAAATATAAGTAATTTATAACTTTGAATTAATCATGGTGTCGTCAAATCATTTAGAAATCCTTCCATCTGGTCTTTCCTTCAAAATGATATATGTCGAAGGGGGAAGCTTTATAATGGGAGGAACAGATGAAGAAGCTGAGGATAGAGAAAAACCGATTCATAAAGTATCTCTGGGTAGTTTTTATTTGGGTCAGTATCCAGTAACTCAGGCTCTTTGGGAAATTGTGATGAAAACTAACCCCTCAGAATTTGAAGGAGAAACCAATCCTGTAGAAACCGTTTCCTGGGAGGATTCACAGATTTTCCTCCAAAAGCTCAATCAACTCACAGGCAAATCCTATCGCCTCCCAACAGAGGCCGAATGGGAGTTTGCAGCCAGAGGAGGCATTCAGAGTGAAGGGTATTTGTATTCAGGGAGTGATAAGCTGAAAGAAGCAGGTTGGTATGGAGGAAACAGCAACGGCCAAACTCAACCAGTCGGGCAAAAATTGAGCAATGAGCTGGGCCTATTTGATATGAGCGGAAATGTTTATGAATGGTGCCAGGATTGGTATGGCGAGAATTACTATCAACACTGTGCTGATCAGGAATTAGTGAAGAATCCGCAAGGGCCTGAGAAGG
>JAGQVA010000597.1 GCA_020438265.1 Bacteroidota bacterium | reverse complement strand
CCAAATTTTCCGGGCCAACGCGCCGATCGCAATTACTTTTAGGGATGCCTTCGGTACCTCTTTTCCAAAGCTCACGTCATTTTTATCAAGTATTTTAGCTGTGATACTTATGTGATAATTATCTGATAACTTGGGTTATCAAATTTGACTTATAATTCAAACAGTTTATAATGATCCCAATTATTCTTATCCTCATCCAAAGTATTTTCATTAACCCAACTATTTATTCCTCTTCACAACCCGAAGAATTAGGCAAAGTCAATTGGCTCCGAAATTTCGACCAGGGAATCAACAAAGCCGCTACTGAGCAAAAACCCGTTTTTCTTCTTTTTCAGGAAGTACCCGGCTGTTCCACCTGCCGCAATTATGGCCATAATGTCTTAAGTCATCCCCTGATTGTCGAAGCAATTGAGGAATTATTCATCCCTGTAGCCATTTTCAATAATAAAGGGGGAGAGGATGCAAAAGTGCTCAAAATGTATAATGAGCCATCGTGGAATAATCCTGTGGTGAGAATTGTTGGAGTTGATAAGGAAAATATTGTCCCAAGGGTAAGTGGTAACTATTCTCAACTAGGTGTAGTTCAGGCGATGGTCCGCGCGTTGGAAAAGAGCAAGAAATCTATACCCACTTATCTTTATCTTTTACAGGAGGAATTGAGAGCCAGGGAAGAAGGCACAGAAACTGCCATCTTATCTATGTATTGTTTTTGGACGGGAGAAAAACACCTGGGCAATATTCCCGGCGTAGTGGAAACTCAGGCTGGTTTTATGAATGGTAAAGAAGTCGTAAAAGTAGCTTTTGATCCCGATCTTGTAAATTATGGAGCAATTGTCAAACAGGCTCAATTGCTCAGTTGTGCCAGTCAGGTATTTACCGATTCCCGGGACCAGTTTCAAACAGCAAGTAGCATCATAGGAAGTCCGGCAGTAAGCAAAACGGGAAGTTTCAGACAGGATTCCCAGCCCAAGTATTATTTGGCTAACACTCATTATCGATATGTCCCCATGACTCAAACCCAGGCAAGCAGGGTTAATAGTGCTATTGGGCAGGGCAAATCTCCCGATTCATATCTCTCTTCGCGTCAGCAGGAAATCGCGCAGTTTGTGAAAGAACATCCCGGGAGAAACTGGGACAGTCAGATTAACCAGGATCTGATTACTGGGTGGGAGAAGATAGAGGAGATGATGGGGAACTAAAGGAAGGAGGAATTATTTTTGACTTAAAGTGGCTAGAAATACATACTTTAAGTTAAAAATAATTTATTTTTGACTTAAAGAGGCATAACAATATTACTTTAAGTCAAACATATGATCAATTTTATTGGCCGGGAAAGGGAAATAAGAAAACTTGAAAGAGTAAAAAACAGCAACCGGTCTGAATTTGTAGCTATTTATGGCCGAAGAAGAGTTGGAAAAACGCTACTGGTGAGAACTGTATTCGAGAATACTTTTACTTTCCAATTAACAGCAATAGCTAATATTTCCAGGTCTCAACAACTACTGAACTTTTCAACTCATCTACAGAAATACAGGAAAGAGACTCCAGTCTATGAAATCCCCCCTAATTGGTTTTGGGCTTTTCAGCAACTCATCGATTATCTGGAAAAATGCTCTGATAAAAAAAAGGTAATTTTCCTTGATGAACTGCCATGGTTTGATAATCAAAAATCTGACTTTATTCCTGCTTTGGAACATTTTTGGAATAGTTGGGCGGCCACCAGAGATGATATTTTATTAGTCGTTTGTGGTTCTGCAGCCTCATGGATTATCAACAAACTTATCAATCATAAGGGAGGACTTCATAACCGGGTAACAGAAAGAATTAAATTGGAGCCTTTTTCCCTCAAAGAGGCTGAAGAATTATTAAAACAAAAAAATGCTGCGATTACCCGTTATCAAATTCTCCAACTATATATGGTAATGGGAGGTATTCCCTTTTACCTTGATCAGGTAGAACCTACCCGCAGTGCGATGCAAAACATTGAAGAAATATGTTTTGCAGCAGATGGATTACTCAGGCTTGAATTCGATAATCTATTTAAAGCCTTATTTTCAAAAGCGGAAAGACATATATCTGTGGTGAGAGCAATTGCAAAAAAATCAAAAGGTCTGACCAGGCAAGAAATTATTGATGTCACTCAATTATCTAATAGTGGTACCTTAACCAGGGTATTAGATGAATTGGAAAAGAGTGGATTCATTCGTCGTTATAATCCTTTTCAAAAGAAAAAGAAAAATAGTCTATACCAATTAGTAGATTTCTATACCCTATTCTACCTGAGATTTATAGAAAACTCTGACCCATTAGATCGTGATAACTGGCAAAATGCTATTGATACACCAGGTTATCGCACCTGGAGCGGTTATGCCTTCGAGCAAATCTGCCTTTATCATATTCACCAGATAAAACTGGCTTTGGGAATTAGTGGGGTAATCAGTCATACATTCTCATGGAAAAGTCAGGATAAAGAACAAGGGGCGCAAATTGATCTGATTATTGACCGTCGGGATCAGGTTATTAATCTTTGTGAGATGAAATTTTCGGTTTCACCTTTCGTCATTACCAAATCTTATGCAAATCAATTAAGGAATAAAATTGCTGTATTTCGGGAAGAAACAGGTACAAAAAAAGCACTCTATTTAACGATGGTTACTACTTATGGGGTGAATAAGAATACTCATTCTGTAGATTTAGTGCAGAATGATTTGGAAATGGAAGTGTTGTTTACATAGGAAGATGAGTTATGTAAACAACATCTCGTTCTAAGATTCCAAATCCCTTGTAAACGCCAAACAATCCACCCGCGCCAAATGCGAAGATAATAACTTCCAGTGATCCCCATAATCTGAAGAAAAGAATAAATTACCCGTAGTAGAACCAAATGCCAGATTAGGTCCAGAAATCGCCAGGGAATGCCTGAAAACAATATCAAAACAATTTTCCTGAGGAAGTCCCTTTCGCAAATCCTCCCAGGTTTTTCCCCCGTCCGAAGTGCGACAAATACAAAGCGCCAGATCCTTTGCGGTACGAATCTCATCACTTACCGCCGGGATCACCCATGCCATATTCGGATCATCATGATTAATCGCCAGGGCAAATCCATAATCCGGGAAGCCATCCTTTCCAGTAATATTGTCCCATTGTTTTCCGCCATTCACACTGCGAAAAATCCCGCAGTGATTCTGCTGCCAAAGAATGTCAGGATTAGCTTTACAAGCCAGAAGTAAATGAGGATCATGTCCCACCTCAACTTGAGGATTCGGAAGGTAGGCTGCTATAAGCCCCTGATTACAAGGAGCCCAGGTATGTCCTCCATCAAGGGTTTCAAATACACCTGCGCAGCTAACGGCAATATAGACATGCCGGCTATTTCGAGGATCAACAACGATTGAATGAATAAAAGGGAAGTCTCTTCCTGCACCAAACCACTGGTTTTCGTCTTTTCGGCTGGGGTGATTCCAGAGGCCTTCTACCAGTTCAAAAGGCTGGTCCGCACCATAGCGAAAGAAGAGTCCTCCGGGTTCTGTACCAACCCACAAAGCTCCTGGCTTTTCAGGTCCGGCATGGTGAATGGACCATATTTTTTTTAGACTGGCGCGTTTACCCGTGTTCATTTCAGCATCCTGAGGGTATTTGGGTGCAGATATTGTATGCCAGTCTTTTCCCTGATTGATGGAATAATGAAGTTTGGGACCCCAATGTCGATGATTGATGGCTACCCACCATGTGTCAGTTATTTCGTCCTCATACACATAAGAAGCAGGTAAGCCTTGAAAATGAATTGCTGAAATCTGCCAATCGTTGTTGTTATTTTCATATACAATCAATCCCTTTCCGGTACCGACGAGTAGTTTTTGTTTTGTCATATTTATTATCCTCCCGAAAGCGCCTGGAAAATCAGGATTTCATCGTTCGCTTTGATTGAGTCTTTGAGCGTTTCCCGATCCTGAATGAGTTCTCCATCTACAAAAATATTCACATGTTTCCTGAGCACTCCCTGTTCATCAACCAGAAAGTCCCCAATCCCTGGATAATGATTTTCCAGTCTGGTAATAATTTCAGAAACCGTCTCACCATGAATTTCCTTTTCCTCCAAATTGGGGAAAAATCTTTTTAGTGCCGATGTAAAACATACTTTAGCCATAGA
>JAGQVA010000596.1 GCA_020438265.1 Bacteroidota bacterium | reverse complement strand
TTGATTCTTTTGCCTTGCCCTGGCAACTGATCGTATTCTGCATTATCTGGTTGATATCCCATTTTGTGGTGATGATTGCCGGAGCCCGAATCATGAAACTTCACTTCGCCTGGATACCCATTGCCAGTATGGCCAATGTCGGAGGGATTTCCACGGCGCCGGCAGTTACAGCGGCTTATAATGAAGAATGGATGCCTCACGCAGTGATTCTCGCTGTTTTGAGTATGGTAAGTGGAACTACCTGGGGGCTATTGACGATTTATTTGTTTTCTCTTCTGTAGGAATGTTTAAGGAATAGATTATTCATTTCGCCAATGCTGGTCGATTCGTTGAATCTTTGTTGCAAAAGCCCTTAAATAGTCTGCTATTTCTTAATATATTGTTTTACTACCTGATCGATTTTGCCAAAAATTGAGTTATTCTCTTCGTCTTTCATCTCAATTTCAATTCTATCTCCAAAAGACATAAATGGGGTAGAAGCTTTCTTATCCTTAATGATCTCCAGGTATCTCACCTCGGCCAAACAACTTGAGCCATGAGGGCTTCCCTGGTTAGCTACAGTTCCTGAGCCAATGATTGTCCCGGCCATCAGGGATCTGGTTTTTGCAGCGTGAGCGATGAGTTGGCCAAAATGAAAGGTCATATCTACCCCGGCGTTGGGGGCTCCAATCAGTTTTCCGTTCATTGTAGAAAGTAAAGGCAAATGAACTTTGCCGTCTTTCCATGCACCTTTGAGTTCGTCGGGGGTTACAACCACAGGAGCAAAAGATGTCCAGGGTTTTGAATGATAAAATCCAAACTGTTTGGATAATTCACTTGGAATCAGGTTTCTTAACGTGACATCATTGAGGATCGAAATCAATTTGATGTGGCTTAAAGCAGTAGAAGCGTCTGTTCCAGGAGGTACATCGTCAGTGATCACAGCAACCTCGGCTTCAAAATCAATCCCCCATTCTTCATTTTCCACTTCAATATCATCATTTGGACCAATAAAGGCATCTGAGGCTCCCATATACATTAAGGGATCTGTCCAGAAAGAATCGGGTAATGTCGCATTTCTCGCTTTTCTGACTAATTCAACATGGGTTACATAAGCACTCCCGTCAGCCCAATGATAAGCTCTTGGAATAGGTGCCATGTGTTTCTCCTGCCCAAAATCAAAGCTGTCTTTTATATTATTTTCATTCAAATCGCGATACACATTTTGGAGTAATGGTTCCAGTTCCTGCCAGTTATCCAGTGCTTCCTGCATGGTCGAAGCGATTGTGGGAACTTTCACAGCGCGTGTCAGATTCCGGTTTACAACTACCAATTGTCCGTCCCTGGTTTTATTATCGATCGTCGCTAATTTCATTATATTTTATTTGTCAATGAGAATTTTTATCAACCCAAAATTCTCTAAATAAATAGACTTTTAAGAATAAAGCAAAACCCTGCATCAAACAAAGCGAATTTTGTGAGATACCGGGTGGTTCTTTCTTAAAAACCAGGAGGATTAGTCGAAAATAAGGGAAGGTCGCTTTTTCGGAGTTGCCTGGGCTTTTGCTACTTTGATCTATGAAAAGAGCGAAATAACGAGATCTTGGATTTACAGGAGGTTCTCTGTATTTTTCACCATGAAAAAAACAACCTTACTCATTCAAATATTGATAACCGGAGTAATAATGCTTCTGATTGTTGCTTCAGTTTCTGCTCAGGAATCTTCCATCAAAATCTACAATCCGGAAGCTGATGCCAAAGCTGAAATCGCCGAAGCAGTCGCCAAAGCCCAAAAAGAAGGAAAACATGTATTCCTGCAAATTGGTGGCAACTGGTGTGTCTGGTGTATTCGCTTTCATAAATTTGCGCAGGAGGATTCTATTATTAATACTTTCTTTCAGGATAATTTTGTAGTGCTAAAAGTGAATTACAGCAAGGAAAACCGCAATGAAGAAGTCCTGGCAGAATTGGGTTTTCCACAAAGATTTGGTTTCCCTGTATTTGTGATTCTTGACGGAGAAGGAAAGCGCATTCACACGCAGAATACAGCATTTCTGGAGAAGGATGGAGGATATGATCAGCAGACTGTGTTGAGATTTTTGCATAACTGGTCTCCGGGCGCACTTGACGCCGGGAAGTATAGGTGAATAAAAAATCACTTCCTCTTCTGGTTTGAATTTCATAATTTTGCATCATGGCAGTCAAGACCAAAAGATCGATTTCAGAATTTAATAGTGAACTCAAACTAAAAGGATTTAATGTCTTTCAAATTGAGCAGGATGCAGAATCAACCCGAACCTATAGCCGCAAGGACTTTTATAAAATCTGCTTAACAACCGGAAAAAGCAGAATTCATTACTCTGATCGAAGCTTTGAACATGAGGGTACTGTTTTGTTTTTTGGCAATCCCCATGTTCCCTATTCCTGGGAGACGATTTCTCATTCATATATAGGTTATACCTGTTTGTTTTCGGAAGATTTTTTAAAACTGTCAGACCGGTCGGAGAGCATTCTGCAATCACCTTTGTTCAAATTGGGAGGAACGCCTGTCTTACAAATTAATGAACAGCAGAGGGATTTTCTGAACAGTATTTTTGGGAAAATGATGGAGGAGCAGCAGACAGATTATGCATATAAAGATGATCTGATCCGAAATTATATCCATCTGATTATTCATGAAGCGATGAAAATGGAGCCCTCTGCGAATATCGATCAACATCAGAATGCGGCTTCAAGGTTAACTACTGTATTTCTCGAACTTCTTGAAAGGCAGTTTCCTATTGAAAATTCACAAAATCCTTTACAACTTAGATCTGCCAGGGATTTTGCTGAAAATTTATTTGTTCATGTCAATTACCTGAACAGAGCAGTGAAAGAAGTCACTGGCAAATCCACCTCGACCCACATCTCCGAGCGAATCGTTAGTGAAGCCAAAGCTTTGCTCCAACATACCAACTGGAATATCAGCGAAATTGCCTTTGCCCTGGGCTTTGAGTACCCTACCTATTTCAATAATTTCTTTAAAAAAGTAACCGGAACCACCCCAAAAGCAGTTAGATCCTGATAAGGTTTGAATTTCTTAATTTTTGGTTTGATTGTCTTTAACTATCAGGGGGATTAACCATCTATCTTTGTATCATAATCTTTGAGAAGAGATTGTGATACACAAAATACGATTGTTTAAATAATAAAATGATTTTACAAGAAAACTATAAACTTTCAAATGGAATGAATATTCCCAAACTGGGTTTAGGAACCTGGTTTATCGATAATGACAGTGTGGTTGATGCAGTAAAAGAAGCTGTAAAACTGGGATATCGTCATATTGATACTGCACAGGCCTACCAGAATGAGGCCGGAGTAGGGGTAGGGGTTAATACCTGTGGTGTGAATCGGGATGAGCTATTTGTAACCACTAAACTTGCAGCAGAGGTGAAATCTTACGACGAAGCGGTAGCCTCAATTAATGAATCACTCGAAAAAATGGGTCTGGATTATATCGATCTGATGATTATTCATAGTCCTAAGCCTTGGGCCAATTTTTTGGGAGATGAAGCCTATGCAGAAGGAAACCGTGAAGCATGGAGAGCTTTGGAAGATGCTTATAAAGCAGGAAAATTA
Source organism: Bacteroidota bacterium (assembly GCA_020438265.1). Taxonomy (GTDB): domain Bacteria; phylum Bacteroidota; class Bacteroidia; order J057; family J057; genus JAGQVA01. The sequence goes on along the minus strand of JAGQVA010000596.1, from coordinate 557 downwards.
AAAGCTATTGGTGTTTCCAATTTTGAGATCTCTGATTTGAAGAATATCCTTGAAAACTGTACCGTAAAGCCAATGGTGAATCAAATTTTGGCGCATATCAGTAATATGCCTTATGAACTGATTCAATTTTGTAAGGAGAATGATATACTGGTGGAGGCTTATTCACCTATCGGGCATGGAGAATTGTTTAAAAACGAAGCGGTAGCCAAAATGGCCAAAAAATATCAGGTTTCTATTCCTCAATTGGCTATCCGATTCAGTTTGCAGCACGGACTTTTGCCTCTGCCAAAAACAGCCAATCCTGCACACATGCAAAATAATGCAGATCTGGATTTTGAGATTTCAGAAGCAGATATGGAGTACCTGAGTAATATGGAAAAAATTGAGGATTACGGGGAAGCGAGTATGTTTCCTGTGTATGCGAAGTAAATCATACAGATAAGGTTGAAATTATTAACACTGAGCCACGGAGGAAAAACTTGGTAAAACAAGCCTCTGTGGCTCAGTGTTTTTTCTTTAAAATCGATCTTTTGAGTCAGTCTCAGATGTTCATTTTG
>JAGQVA010000595.1 GCA_020438265.1 Bacteroidota bacterium | reverse complement strand
CCATGGAGGAATCTCACCAAATTATAAAGTCTAGAATTAGGATCGATTCTCTTGAAAATCTCCAGATCTTCATATCCAATAATAATCTTTCCTAAATCACTTACAGAAGCTTCATTTTCCAATTCCAATTTATATGCCTCTATTATTTTGATGATCTTCTCATTAAGAAGAACAAAGCTCATAAAATAGTACCCTTTCTCTTTTTCCACAAAAGACATACTCTCCTTGTTTCTACTTTTTAACTCTTCCAGCGCCTTTTCACGCGATTCCAGTTTGCCTTTTTCTTGACACGCTTCATCCACCGCATGGGTCATCAACACCTCTGTGATGTCTACTTCCTTAGCGACATGTTTAATATACATTTGTCGCTGAATGCGATCTGGGATATGTCCTATGGTTTCAGCGAGTCCTTTGATCAATTCTGCCTGAAAACGCGGATCGTTGAGATCTCCCTCCTGTTTCATCACTCGCATCTTGAAATCCAGAAAACTCAGGGCTTCCTTTTCCGCCAAATCAAGAAAAGCCTGCGCGCCAAATTCGGTGACATAAGAATCAGGGTCGTGATTATCGGGGAGAATCAACAGGTTTACGTCCATGTTCTCCTTGAGCAACAGATCTATACCCCGCAAGGCAGCTTTAATCCCTGCCTGATCACCGTCGTAGATCATCAGCACATTATGAGTAAAACGCCTGATCAGGCGAATCTGGTCAGTAGTGAGAGCAGTCCCGCTGGAAGCAACCACATTGCGGATGTCGTTCTGATGAAGAACGATGGTGTCCATGTATCCTTCTGTGAGAATACACAAATCCTTGTCCCGAATATGTTTTTTCGCCAGGTGCATTCCGTAAAGAACCTGGCTTTTATGGTAAATGGGTGATTGGGGAGAGTTGATATATTTGGCGATCTCTTTTTTATTCCCCAGAATTCTTCCCCCAAACCCAATCACCTTTCCCACGGGATTATTAATAGGAAACATCACCCGGCCCCGAAAACGGTCAATCAGATTACCTGTTTTTTCAGATTTACTGACCAGCCCCAGTTCAATCAGATATTCCTCATTATATTGCTTTATTGTAGCTTCTTTGGCGAAAACTCCCCATTCATCGTGGCAAAAACCTAGTCGAAACTCCTTGATCGTCGACTCCTTAATGCCTCTTTCTACGAAATAAGACAGACCAATTTGTTGACCAGTCTCAGATTCCAGCAGTTGTTCGTGGAAATATTTTGCGGCAAATTCATTAACTACATAAAGGCTTTGGCGTTTATCCCGACGCTCTTTTACTTCGGGTGTTTCGTCCTCTTCCTCAATTTCGATATTATATTTTCGGGCAATATGGCGGAGAGCTTCAACGTAATCGAAGCCTTCCGTTTCCATAATGAAATTGATCGCATTGCCTCCTTTACCAGAGCTAAAGTCTTTGTAGATTCCTTTGACTGGATTGACAGCGAAGGAAGGCGTTTTTTCACTGGAAAAAGGTGATAGAGCCCAGAAATTTCCCCCACGTTTTTTGAGTGGAACATAGTCTGAGATGATATCTACAATGTCGATGGAATTATAGATTTTGTCGACGATGTGTTGAGGAATTCTGGCCATCCAGTATCGAAATCTGATTTAATAGCTTTATAACCCTAATGCGCGAGAGAACTCAAATTACCACTTTAAGAGCTAATTAGCCAATTGAGTAAAACTAATTTAATCCAAAATCCGCGTGCAAATTGCGTGCAAACAAAAAACCACTCACAAGAATAAATCTCATAAGTGGCTGATTCTCAGTGTCGGGATGGGCAGATTCGAACTGCCGGCCCCACGCCCCCCAGACGTGTACTCTAACCGGACTGAGCTACATCCCGAGCCTTCTGTCCATTTAAGGACTGCAAATATACTATAATGATTCTTTTAATTCCAACAAAAATGCACGTAATCTCAGTAGGGTTTCGCGAATTTGGATTTCTTCTTCTACGGCTTTGGATTCGTGCTTGAGCCTTTCTTTGGCTCCTTTGATGGTATACTTCTTGGATTTGAGGAGGTAACGGATTTTTTTGAGTGTATCGATGTCTTTTTCAGTGTAGACCCGGTTGCCTTTGCGATTTTTTTTGGGGTTTATTTCGCGAAACTCCGTTTCCCAAAAGCGAATTAGAGAGGTTGTAAGATCTAACTCTTTGGCAACCTCTCCAATTGTATAATATTGTTTTTGTATGGAATCTTCTGGATGACTCACATGTGATTGGTCTAAAGATTCTGTTTGATTAGTCTAAGGACTCGTTATCCTGTTTCGCTTGTTCGCGAAGTTTTACGTAATCGTCAGGTGTCTGATCTCCATAGAAATAATCAATCGGGTCAATTTTCTTATCATTTTTGATGATTTCATAATGGAGGTGTGGTCCTTTAGATAATCCTGTATTTCCTGAGTAACCGATCACTTCACCGCGTTTTACTTTCTGTCCCTGGGTAACCAGGATTTTAGAAAGGTGAGCATATTTGGTTACATAACCATAACCACCATGATCGATTTCAACCTGTTTTCCATATCCACCTCTGCGAGTTCCGGCCAACTTAATCGTACCATCACCACTTGCATGTACAGGAGTTCCGGTTGAAGCCTGCATATCCAGTCCGGTATGCATTTTTCTAAATCCATGGATAGGGTGCATTCTCATGCCAAATCCAGAGATAATTCTACCGGGAACAGGCTTAATAGCTGGTGTATGTCTGAGCTCATCTTCTTTTTCAGTCAATAGGCTAAACAATACATCGTAGCTTTTATTTTGAATTTTAATTTTGTTATCCAGTTGATCAAGACGAGTTTCCGCATTTCTTAAAACTTCCGGCTGAGCAGACTTATTAATGTTGGCGGCACCCCCGATTCCCCCATTCCAATAGCCATCGTCAATTTCATCGGAGTTCATTAAACTTCTGTAGAACTGGTTGTCCTTTGAGTGAAGATCATTAACCTGAACTTCCAGAAAGGCAACTTTTTCATCATATTCTTTGATTTTAAACTCCAATTTTTGATTTAGAGACTTGAGGTAAGCAGTTTTAGGGTCTTCAAAGACAAAAAAGTATAAAGCTAGACCAAGGCAGGCAATCAACCCTGAGACGGAGGCGTAAGAAAGGACCTTCCTGACAACCGATTTTACGGTTATCTGCTCTTCCTCGAAGGTGCAACTCTCAGCATCATAATAATAACGTATCTTTTTGGCCATATGACAGGGGTTTAATTTTTAACCTTCTTCCTGGGAAATCAGAACAAGGAAACGTAAAATTGTATAAAAATTGCTTGTAAGATTTTTAAGGTTTAAAAGTCTATTTATTTTTGTCGAACCAAAGTTAACAAAAATTTTGAGAAACAAAACAAACCATAGCTTAATTATTCTACAAGCAACATTAACAGGCGGTAATAAATGAAATCCTCGAAATTAATACGAAAATCATATCTTCAGTTTTTTGGGCAAAAACTACACCACGTGGTTAAATCTGCGCCAATAGTCATAAAAAACGACCCGACATTGATGTTTACCAATGCCGGAATGAACCAGTTTAAGGATATTTTTCTGGGCTTAAAAAGTCCAGTCCATAAACGAGTTGCCGATACCCAAAAGTGTCTGCGAGTTTCAGGAAAGCATAATGACCTGGAGGAAGTAGGCCACGATACCTATCACCATACTATGTTTGAGATGTTAGGAAACTGGTCTTTTGGTGACTATTACAAGAAAGAAGCCATCGAATGGGCCTGGGAACTATTAACCAGGGTATTTGAAATTGATCCTGACAGGATTTATGTGACGATTTTTGCCGGTGATCCCGATGATGGGATTGCCAAAGATGACGAAGCCCGGGAAGAATGGGAGAAATGGATTGCCCCAGATCGGGTTCTGCCCTTTGGTAAAAAAGATAATTTCTGGGAAATGGGTGATGTTGGCCCCTCAGGCCCCTGCTCAGAAATACATGTAGACCTGCGCCCGGAAGCAGAAAGGGCCAAAATTGATGGAAAAACCCTCGTCAATGCGGATCATCCGCAGGTTGTTGAAGTCTGGAACCTTGTATTTATCCAGTACAACCGCCTCGCTGATAATTCATTGGAAGAGCTCCCGGAAAAACACGTCGATACAGGAATGGGATTCGAAAGGATTGTGATGGTTCTGCAGAATAAACAATCTACC
>JAGQVA010000594.1 GCA_020438265.1 Bacteroidota bacterium | reverse complement strand
CGCTTTGTGCGCCCCGACCTGTGTTTATCAGTTCAGGTTCTCCTCAGGTTGAAGGGCAATGGATTGATGCGAAAGGTATGTTTTTGAGTGGTCTGCATGCTGGGCCCGTGTATACTTTATTAGGGAAAAAAGATTTGGGAGCCAAAAAATTCCCCATTCTGGGAACACCATTGGTGGATGGAGAAATAGCTTTCCGGCAGCATGCGGGGGGTCATAGTACAGGGCCCAATTGGAGTACCTGGCTGGCCTGGGCATCACGGTATTGGGGAGATTGATCTCTTTTTAGCAATAATGACATTGGACTCATCCTTAATTAATCAAATCTTTAAGGAAAGTGAACCTATATTCCTGTCATTATGTTTACCAATCACCTCAAAATTGCCTTTCGGAATATCCTGAAATACAAAGGCACCAGTTTTATCAGCATGTTAGGGCTGTCTATCGGGATGGCCGTTTTTCTGCTGATTCTGCAATATGTCCGCTTTGAAAAAAGCTATGAAAACTTTCTCAAGGATACGGACCAAATTTATCGTGTAACCCTTGAAATGTACCTCAATGGGGAGCTTCAGATGAGCAGCGCTGAGAATTATCCTGGCGCTGGGCCTGCTCTGGCAAAAGAGCTCCCCGAAATCATTGATTATGCCCGACTTTATAACCTTGGTTATAAAAATAATGTCATTATCACCAATAAGGAAGCACAACCTCAACCCATTGCTTTTAAACAAAGGAGGTTTTTGTATGCAGATTCTTCCTTTCTTTCCCTGATGGGTTATAATATGGTTATGGGTGATCCCAGTACTGCTTTGGCTTCGCCTGATAAAGCGGTTATTTCAGAGGAATATGCCAAATTATATTTTGGGAATGAAGATCCAATCGGAAAAACCCTACACCTCCAGGATGATGATTTTAATGATGAACTGGTAGAAGTTACTGGTGTATTTGAAAATTTACCACCTAATACTCACCTCAAATTTAATATTCTATTTTCCTATAAAACCCTGTTTAGCCGTTTTGACCGTGCAATTGCCAGGTATGATCAAAGCTGGGGCAGAAAAGATATGTATACTTTTATCAAGGTTAGGCCTGGGACAGACCCCAAAGAACTGGAAAAGAAATTTCCGGCAATTGTCGATAAATACAACCCTGACCTGAAAGAAAATAATCGGGAAGATCGTCTGCTGTTGCAATCATTAACTGATATTCACCTGCAATCGGACCTGGCTGAAGAAGCAGAAGCCAATGGTGATGGAAGAATTGTCTTTTTTATGCAGTTGATTGGGTTGTTTGTTTTGATTATTGCATGGATTAATTATATCAATCTTTCTACCGCCAGAGCATTGGAACGCGCCAGAGAAGTGGGAATCAGAAAAGTATCAGGTGCGTTAAAACATCAGCTGATTTCTCAGTTTATGATTGAAGCAGCAGTTACCAACCTGGTTTCTTTGCTCATTACCTGGGTGATTATCATTGCCGTATTACCCTGGTTTAATGATCTGGCAGGACTTTCATTCTCTGTAAGTCATTTTGTGCAACCCTGGTTTTTAGGCGCAATGGCTTTGTTATGGATAATTGGGAGCTTTTTATCCGGGTTTTATCCGGCAATGGTTCTTTCCTCCTTTAAACCCGTTTCTATACTTAAAGGAAGTTTTAAAAACACCTCCGGAGGCGTATTACTCCGCAAAGGTCTGGTTGTCGCTCAGTTTGTCGCTTCAGTCCTTTTAATTGTCGGAACCATTACCATTTACCAGCAACTCAACTATATGCTTGGTAGTGATATTGGCGTAAATATCGATCAGGTTTTGGTAGTAGAAAGGCCTGGAATTGCTCCCAGAGATCGAAATGCCTTTAATTCTGCCATTGATGTATTTAGAGCAGAGGTGGAAAAACATCCGGATGTCAAAGCGGTTTCTTCAACCGTAACCATACCGGGAAAACAGAGAGAGTATAAAGTTCCTGCAAAACGTCTTGGCGCTTCGGATAATGAGACACAAATTCTCCGGTTCAATAGCATGGACTATGATTATATGGACGTTTTTGAAATGAAAGTCCTTGCCGGACGTGCTTTTTCAGAAGAACATGGAAGTGACAGGGATACGGCAGTAATTCTCAGCGAATCTTCAGCGCGATTGCTTGGTTTTGAAAATCCGGAAGATGCGATTGGCCAACCTTTGGCTTTGGTTCAGTTTAACTGGAATCCGATTGTCGTAGGTGTAGTGAATGATTACCATCAGGTTTCTCTGAAAAAATCAGTTGACCCGATGATTTTTTATTGCACTCCTTACGGCGGAGAATATTATTCCATGCGCATTGAAACGAAAAACCTGACAGAAACCGTCGCTCATATTGAAGAGTCATGGAATAAAGCCTTTCCGGGAAATCCTTATGAATATTTTTTCCTCGATGACTATTTCAATCAGCAGTATCAGAATGAGCAGCGTTTTGGAAATTTGTCTCTGGTTTTTGCCATGCTGGCTATATTGCTGGGCTGTATCGGTTTATTTGGGCTTTCGGGATACACAACCCTTCAACGCACCAAAGAAATTGGCATTCGAAAGGTATTAGGAGCTTCTACCGAGGGAATTGTCTATTTGCTTTCCAAAGATCTTCTGGCTTTGGTACTACTATCTATTGTGCTCGCCACTCCCCTGGCCTGGTGGGTCATGCATGAATGGCTCCAGAATTTTGCCCACCATGTGAATGTTTCCTGGGGAATATTCGTCCTTGCGGGATTTTTTACAGTCCTGGTGGCTTTTCTTACAGTAAGTTTCCAAAGCGTAAAAGCCGCGATGACAAATCCGGCGGAGATTATGCGGACGGAATAAGAGTTTCAACAAAGGAGATATTATTGCTTTTCAGACCTTAGCTATTTAGCGTAGATTCTCGACAACCTCCGGTAATACACAAGTATTGTAACACAGAGGTTCACGGAGAAGACACAGAGGTTCACAGAGGAATGATGGGAAATTTTTCCTACTCTAAATCCTCTAACTCAACTCTTTTCTCCGTGAGCCTCTGTGTAGTCTCTGTGAACCTCTGTGTTATAGCTCTCTTCATATCGCTAAGCGATATTTTCCCAGATAAAGTGATTTGTTATAATCACAAATAGATCACAATTATGATTTTCATCATTCCAAAACCAATCAAAACCACAGATCTTTATATATTAGGCAAAACATCTAACTGTGGCTAATACTACTTACAAATCTGATAATGTCGTCGTAGGAGGCGGACTCGCGGGAATTATTACCGCATTGGAACTGCTCAATCACGGACAAAAAGTTATCTTACTCGATCGGGATAAGGAAGACAAATTCGGAGGGCTGGCGAAACTTTCTTTTGGGGGAATGTTTTTCGTCGATACTAATATTCAGCGCAGAGCCGGTATTAAGGATTCTGTAGACGTTGCGCTAAGAGACTGGTTTTCCGTCGCTGATTTTGGTCCGGAAGATGAGATTGAGAAAAAATGGGCAGAACAATACGTTTCCAACACGACCCAACACGTCTACCACTATCTTAAAGACCATCAGGTTGGTTTTTTTCCGGTGGTCAATTGGGTGGAAAGGGGTATGTTTAAACCGGGAAATACCTATCCTCGCTTTCATCTGGTCTGGGGAACCGGTTACCATCTTTCCAATCAAATGAGAGACCATCTGCTCAATCACCCTAAAGCAGCAAGTCATTTACAGGTTTACTTTGACCATCGTGTGGAAGAAATTCTTACCGAAAAGAATCATGTGGTTGGTGTGCGAGGCAAAAAAGAAGGAAGCGATGAAGAATTCGCAGCTTATGGAGAAAACACCATTGTCGCTACAGGAGGACTTGGAGGAGACATCGATCAGGTGAAAAGAAACTGGTATAAACCCTGGGGAAAACCTCCCGAAGTGATTCTCAATGGAGCGCATCCTTATGCAGATGGAATGGTTCACCAGGCAGTAGAAAAAGTAAACGGCAAAATCACGCATTTAGATCTGACATGGCCTTATGCAGGTGGCGTTCATCATCCCCGTCCTACGAAGCCGTTGGATGGCTTGAGTCTCGTTCCACCCAGATCCGCTTTATGGCTTAATTATCAGGGAAAAAGAATTGGTCCAGTTCCTTTAATCACAGCCTTTGATACAAAGTTTCTTGTCGAAGAAATCTGCAAGCAGGAGAAAAAATATTCCTGG
>JAGQVA010000593.1 GCA_020438265.1 Bacteroidota bacterium | reverse complement strand
TTGCCATGAACGCGAAACATACTGGAACGCAATGCTGTCTGAACTTCCCGGGTTACTTCGTCAAAATGGCTGGCTACTACCGTTGCGGCGGGATGGCCTTCGGCAATTTCTCCTGCCAGATTGGGACCAGCTACCGCCCCTACCCGCATCACTACGCTTTCTTCCGTAATAACCTCACTCATGGTTTTGACCTGGTCCCTGCTTAATGACTGAATCGTAGAGAGTGTCTCGCCTTCCGGGATCTTTACATCCAGTCCTTTGGTTCCATGGATGAGTTTATGAGCCGGATTCAGAAAAGGAGCCAGTTGACGGATCATTTCCCGAAAATTTTCAGAGGGAACGATAGGGAAGATCAGTTCACATGTATGAGCCAGCTCCTCCAGGCTATTGGTCATCATTACCCCATCCTTGATACTCATGCCTTTATACACCCGATTACGCTGCAATTCTTCAGCAACCTTCGGGCGACGGGCGTATAAAAGAACCTTTCGGTTTTCAGATAATAAATTCCCGATTACCGTTCCAAAACTTCCAGCGCCAATGACACCGATTGTTTCATTAGATAAATTTTGCAAGCCCATAACCTTCGAGACGATTGTGATAAAAATACAGTAAGTTCATATTATCGGAATCCAGCGAGTTTTCCGAACTAAAGGAGAGGGTTCTTTTTACATGATAAATTCCCAGGTTCTTGATTCCATGTTCAATAATCGTCATGGTATCATTAATCAGATGGGAAGCCAGGTGTACTTTTCCCTGATCAGCCATAAGGCGTAGTTGAATAATGACCCGATCTACCGTTTGGCGAAATTCGGTAAGCTCCAACCGTCTTTCATCATCCGGAAGTCTTAATAATCCAAACAGATCCAGACTGGGAAATTTTTTCTTGATCATTTCAAAAGCCACAAAAGCGACAATATGGCTGGAAAATACTCTGTTTTCAACGTGATAGCGGTCTACAATTTTATCACCCAGCATTCGAGTATACTCAAAATCTCTTTGCCTGTCTTCCGTAACCTCTCCCCGTGTCATAAAAAAGGATTTTACATCCACAAAACTTCCCCTCGAATCAATGCTGTTACCATTTTCATCCACAAAATTACCAAAGAGATCCATGGGTTTTCCAAAAGAAAGATTAATCTCTGAATTCATGCTAAAGGTAGTCCAGATAAATCGCAGAAGTTTACGGTAACTGGCAAACTCGTCACCTAAAATATAATACTGTTCCTGGCCTGTTTGCTTCAGATATTGATTAATCAGTGATCGGGCTTCGAGTACAAAATGATAACTCATCACCATAGGAACCACAAAGATTTTTTCAGAAATTCCTCTGGGCTGAGTCAGAAAGTTCCTCCTTTGTGCTTCTATCGCCGTGCCCAATAACCCCAGTTTTAGCCTTTTTTCGATCATTCCGGAGCGAGAACGGGTTCCTCCAGGAAAAAATAAACTGTGTACGCCTTCCTGAATGGAAACGGTAGAATAACTGTCGAGTGTTTGACGATAAATTGCATTCTTCTTTCGACGATCAACCTTATAAGCCCCCAGCCTCTCCATAAAATAGGCCAGGATCGGAGAATTGTAAAGGTTGAGACCTGCACCATAAATAAATGCAGGTAGTCCCAGAGCATGAAGGCTCCAGCCAATCAAAATAGAATCAACATTACTGAAATGTGTAGGAACCAGAATGATTGTCCCTTTTTTGGACAGGTTGCGGATGGCTTCCGTTTCTCCAATCAGATGCACTCTTTCCTGAAGACCTACACTGTGATAAATCACTGATTTCAGCGTTTTGCCCGCTGATGCATTTAAGAGCGTAGAGAAGAAAAAAGGCAAAAATCGTTTGGCGAAATGATAGCTCCCCGGTCTGAAGGTACTGGCGATTTCATTTGTATAACGAGATACGATGCTTTCCAGCATTTGCAGGTTTCGAAGCTCAAAAGCCTGAGGATTATCCTCCAGTTGTTCATTGCGGACTAACCCCATTTTGATGTCCTGCCAAAACTTTTTCTCGTCTTTGGGATCTACCTTCCAGGGATCCTCGGTCATTCTGATACGCTCCAAAAACATCGCTTTGGCGATGATATCCCCGATATTACTATCGTGACCTCCTGTTTTGGAGATGAGTTGATTGACCGTATCGGCCATTACTTCCTCTAGGAAGTCTGGCTTTTTTTTGAATAATTTTGCGATTGGCCAATCGTGAATATTGGGAATGACGGGTTCGTAAAGGATTCCCTCTTTGATATAGTGCTGGACTGATTCCATTTGCGCTAAATTGGTAAATTGTTGGGAATAACGAAAATTAAATCATCAGGAAAGCAATGAATTTGAAACAAAGGTGGAAAGCATTATTGGAAAATGCTGGAATTGATACAAAAAAAGCGAAAAATGATTTCCAGGTTTTAAGATCGCATTATCGGGAGTCTCACCGGAGGTATCATACCCTGGATCATATCGAGGCAATGTTGGGATTGATGGACGAGTACAGAAATGTCATTGAAAAGCCCATCCCTTTTGAGCTTGGGATTTGGTTTCACGATGTGATTTACCAGCCTTCTGGCGTAGATAATGAGGAAGAAAGCGCTTTATTGGCGGAGCGATTGATGAGGGAATGGAACCTCGATCCGGAGACCATACATCTGGCTACAGAGTATATCCGCTCAACTTCCGGCCATTTTCCACGGATTGACTCATTTGACTGTAATTTGTTCCTGGACTTTGATCTGGCAATTCTCGGCTCTGAGGAAAAAATGTATGAAAAATATCAGCGCGGAATCAGAAAAGAATACGATATTTACAACGACGAATTTTATTACCCTGCCCGGAAAAAAGTGCTAAATGCCTTTTTAACAAGGGAAAGAATTTTTTTTACTGACCTGATGCACCAGCGCTTTGAAAGCACTGCAAGGGCAAATATTAAAAAAGAAACAGGGGGGTAATTTTCTTTTTCTGAGAAAATAGTTACTTTAATATAGGTAAGAATTTGAACCAATGTTCAAATTGATTAAATTAGCACATTCATCCATGATACACAATTCTATTTAATGCTAATAACTAAGGAATTAAACTGATTACTAATCTGTGTATACATGGGCAAATAGCTACTTTTCAACTACTATCCTCTCCTCTTGTTTTACGGGCTATATTCAACTATTTGTTAGAAGGCAATTTTTCAGAGAAAGATTGTCAGCTATGTACACTTGTCAATTGTCTATCCTTTACAATTTTTAATATTAACCTTTACCTTAACATTTATGAAGAAGATTTCTATTCTTATGTTTTGCATGTGTATGGGTTTTCTGGGATGGTCGCAGAATCTGCCGATTGTAGATTTTACCGGCTTTAACGGAAGTAACCTGTCCACCATTTCTCCCGGATGGTCCGAGGCAACCGGGGCATCCCTTCCTGGAGGAACAACCTCAACATGGTACAGTGATAACTTCACGAACACAGCGGGGCCTAATGGAACTGCAGCTACAGCCAATCTTTGGCTTGCCAGTAAAAGAGATTGGATCGTCAGCCCATCTTTCCTGGCAAATGTCAACTCAACGCTGGAATTTGATCTGGCATTGACTCCTTATGGTGGTACTGCTACTACCACGCTTGGTTCTGATGATTCTATCGCAGTAAAAATTTCTACTGATGGTGGGCTTTCCTTCTCAATTCTTGATCTCTGGGAAGGACCTGGAGCTGTGGTCAGTAATACAGGACAGCATCAGACTTATAGTCTGGCTGGATATGCCGGTACAAACTTGATTGTTGCTATTTATGTTTCTGAAGGAACCGTGGATGATGCTGCGGATAATGAAGTATATATTGATAATATCGAGATTAATAACCCCATTCCGGTTGACCTGACGGTTACTCAAATTCTCTCTCCTGTAGGTAGTGAGTGTTATGGTACCAACGAGACCATTCAGATTGAGATTCAGAATGTGGGTACTGATCCCCTGGACTTTGGTGCAAACTCTACTATTGTTCAGGTAGGCGTTTTAATCCCTGGACCATCTTTCGCTATTTATCCTACTGTCGTTCCAGCCTCAGTGTTGGCTCCTGGTGCAACCATGGCGGTGACTGTAACCAATAACGGAGATTTTTCTACCCCGGGGAGTTATACGATTGCTGCTTCAGCTACCTTCCCTGGTGATCCTTATGCAGTAAATGACAC
>JAGQVA010000592.1 GCA_020438265.1 Bacteroidota bacterium | reverse complement strand
GGATAGACAAAACAGGTCCTCCAAGGATAACCAGTACATTAAACCGCTGCATAAAACCACTTTCCTCATATTCTGACTGATTATATCCGGCCAGACTTGTGGGCTCCTCTTCTCCTTTTGCAATTTTGTCCTGCATCTTATCTACCCTTTGGGTGATTCTTCGCTGGTTAATGATGGCAATCACACCCAGAAAGAAGCCTGTTAAAAGTATATATGCAACAACAATGATATGCTCGATGAGCAAATTGCCGATTCTGCCTAAAAATACAGCCAGGTTATCGGTCCAGATGCTGGCCAGTTGATCGGTTAATTCTTTATGGATATCGCTGTTTTCAGGATCGGCCTGATAGGTGGTAATTTGCTGGTAAAAATCATGACCGGAAATGCTGTCAAAGACAATATAGTTGAGCGTTACAAAAGCCATTAAGGCCAGAAGAAAAAGGGTGAAATTATGCAAAAACCCTGCAAAAAAGGTCCCAACCAGCCGTTGGATAGATATACTAAAAATGCTTTTATCAGGAGTGAGGTACTCACCATGCGTGCGCAAATGATCTACCTGGTGCCGCGCATCGATTTTGATCTTGTCTGCTGACGTATAGTCCATCATCACCTCCAGAGGAGGCATTTTTCTGGCTTCTTTTTCATCATCCGGAACCATCTGAGCCGGAATAGAACGGGAAGCCATGGATTCAGTAGAAGAGAATGCTGCTTTATCGGCTCCGTGTTCTCTTCGCCGCGTTTTCATCAATAATACCAAAGGAGAGGTATAGGTGTCCAGACCGGGTATTAATTTGGGAGCCTCTTCAGGGGAGATGTGATCGGGATAAACAAATTTTTCAGAGTCAGTATTCATCAGGGAAGTAAGGCAGGCACCCATAAATCCTCCTCCTGACACGGTGCTCATATAATCAAATTTTCTGAAGATCCCTTCGACCATGAATTTTTGCATCATGCCCAGAGCCAGGGTCGCTGCGCGGATTCCACCGCCGGAAATGGCCAAACCCCAGGGGTCTTCAATATGTTCTTGATTGTCCTTTGGGCGAGTTTCTCCATAATGAAGTCTCCTTTGATAAATATACTCCTTCTCAGAGCTAATGACTTCCTCAAGATCGTTGGTATAATCGGGGAATGAAGACAAAGGAGAGCGTTTCATCAGGAATTAACTTAATCAGTTTGACTGTGTGTAATTTCCCCGAATCTACGTAATTATTGAACAAAAAAGAAAGAGGCTGTCTCTTTGCAGACAGCCTCCAAACACGTCCAAATTAAACTACTCACTAGTTTTTATTTTCTGTTAATTTCTTCGGGGACTACGTGGATAAGTACAATTATCTCCTGATCTTACGACTACTACCGGACGACTATATCTGATTGGACGGTTCCAGTAACGTGAAGAATAAGAATATCCACTGTACAAAGGACTATATCGGTTGTAAGGGCTGAGGTGCCAGAAAGGATTTCTTTCTCTCATCATTCTTTCCTGCTCGGAATTGATATAAGAAGCCAGTGCTCTTTTTTTCCTTTTCCAGGCTTTTTTCTCCGATTTGGTCATGGCATCTTTATCCATACCTTTCAGTTCGATGAGTTCCATCTGAGCCTGTACAACAGGGTCATCGATGCTACCCCTGTCCCTGTCCTGAGCAAAGGTTATTCCCATCATCAGGACCATACTCAGAGTTAAAAAATATTTCGATACTGTTTTCATAACGTTTGTTGATTGTTTGTTGATTCAAGTTTTAATCTGCATATATGAAGTCAAACGTTATGGGTAAATGGAAGTTTTATTGTTTGGAATAACCGTGTTTTAAAATAAAATAAACGTGTCGAATTGGTTTGCCAGCGTGGTACCAAAAAGTGGCTTTGTGGCGTAGGGATTGTGGTTTTTGCACCGTTTTGTAGGTCAACACATGGTAACTTAATTATTCTCTGCCGAAGGCTTTAACAAGGATTGTCACCCTGAGCGTAGTCGAAGGGTCTATGGACATTTGAGTGATTATTTTAGGACTAAGGCCCTTCGACTTCGCTCAGGGTGACATCACATCGCTTATTAAACCACCATTTGTTTGACTAGAAAACCCGGTAGGGCTGCCAATCAATATCTTACAAAAAAAACCAGAGAACTCCCAAAAGTCCTCTGGCAAATATTTTTAATTCCAATTTTCAGTTTACGACTCCTCGTCTTCCAGCATTCCCAATTCACGCTGAATGATCTCTTCCAACTGCTCCACACCAATGTGCTTATAACGAATGATCTTATCCTTATCCATGATAAAAATCCTTGGTGTAGAGGAGATGTCATACATCTGGTCAAAACCTGATACACGACGCGGATCATGTACATTAATCGCTTTATCCAGACCGTATTCCTTCACTCGCTCTTTCCACACATTTTCGTCTCCATTGATACTGACGGCAAATACTTTTACCCCTTTGTCCAGATACTTAGGATAAATTTTGGAGAGCTGTGGAGTTACTTTCTGACAATGGCCGCAATCATAATCCCAGAAATACACAATGGTATATTCAGCATCTACTCCATACAAATGAACCTGCTTTCCATCGTAATCATAAGCATAAAAATCAGGAGCAGCCACGCCAACCAGATTTGGACTCAACGCCAATGCTCTTTCTTTCATTTTATCAAGTAAAGTAGAGTCAGCCCACCAGGCATCACCGGAGAGGTAGTATTTTTCTACCATGTGTACGTAAACTGCATCCATCCCCATAATTTTGGATTCTACCCCATAAGTGTTCAGCAGCTTGGCGACGAGGTATTCAAACATATCATCGCTGGCACGGGCTTTATCGAGAATATAATCAGCAGATTTGATTACTGAGTCAGGGTGTTTGACGGTCAGTTGTTCCATATATTGGTTTACCTTATTCCACATGGCTGGCGTGCGGAGCAGGCGTGAATCGGAAAAGTCAAATGTGTCAAAAAAATGATCCCGGTAATAAAAAAACTGCCAGTTTTCACCAGAATATCCCTCAGGAGCCTGTTCCGGGATGTCTGGATTTTCCATGCTACGCAGGAATTTTGGGAAAAACAGATCCGGGTTTTCTTCAGACAGTTTTGCCCGATGATCCATAACCACTTTGTCAATCTCTGAAATTTTGTCCAGAATTTCTTTTTCCAAAGTTGCATTGCCCGCTGCCTTTGCGTTGGCTTGCTCTCCTCTCAAAAATTCCACTTTTTTTCGCTGTTCTCCCAGGAAGGCAATATCACCAAACATAACTTCATTTTCCCGGGAACCTTCTACCTCCATATTATCGATATAACTGGTCGTATCGGTAGTCAGGCTGAAATGCTGATCTTTGTCTACTACAATCTCGAAGTAGGTGTTTTTCGGAGGCAGAATGACCATATACATGCCTTCTGGCAACCACTGGTCTCCCTTAAAGGTGAATTTCCCATTCGAAGCAACAGCAGAGTCTGCCAATTGATTGGTGCTTCCAAAATGATGCGCCAGATAGGCCTTATTGGCTGTAAAATTCCTGACTGTAATATTGATTTCATAGCCACTTTCACGATCGCCATCATTCGTACTAATTTTTGTAGTTCCTGCATTATTGGAGCCACAGCTCATTAGCCCCATTGCTGCTAAACACAGAAAAAGGCTGGTATACATTATTGATCTCATATTATCCATTTTCATAATTAGTCTTTTTTACTTGCGGTTTCTGGTAGTGGTAAGTCCAGCTCCCGGCTAAGAATTTCATCCATTTGCTCAACAGAGATTTGTTTGGCCAGGATTTTTTTGTCCTTATCAAGGATTAATAACCGGGGTGTACTGTGAACATCATACTTTTGATCAAATCCAGACTGACGGCGGTGATCCTGCACGTTAATTGCTTTTGAAAGCCCATATTCCTTTATTTTTTCTTTCCAAACCTCCACATCTCCATTGATACTGACTGCGAAAATTTTTACCCCTTTTCCGTCAAATTTATCAAAAGCCTTACCCAATTGAGGCGTAACTTTTTTGCAATGCCCACAATCATAATCCCAAAAGTACAAAATTGTATAGTCTGCGTCCACTCCGTGTAATTGTCTGAAGCTTCCATTCACATCCTGAGCCGTGAAATTGGGGGCCAATCTTCCGACCAATGTAGGACTAATTGCCAGCGCCCGCTCAGTCATTTTGCCAATTGTTTCCTCATCAGCCCAC
>JAGQVA010000591.1 GCA_020438265.1 Bacteroidota bacterium | reverse complement strand
CACCGTAATCTATAATGTTTCTGATCTCAGTGGTAACGCCGCTGATGAAGTAACAAGAACTGTAACGGTTAATGATGAGCAGTGTTTGTTTGAGATTGGTGGAGAGGTAGTTATTGAAGCTGAAAACTTCACCAACAGCACCTTCGGTACAGGTAGTGCTTCGGGTAGCAGCTGGGAAGTTTATACAGATGGAACTGCCAGTCAGGGTTCCGCAGTGAGAGCCATTCCTAATACAGGAGTCCTTACCCGAGGAAATGCGAATGGTCCTCGTCTGGATTATGAAGTAGATTTCACCACTTTAGGAACTTACCGCCTGTGGGTTCGTTTGGGAGCTCCGAGTTCAAATGACAATTCTATTCACGCAGGTCTGGATGGAGTATCTGTAACAGCAACTGCATCCAATAGCAAAGGAATGGAGACAAACGGAGGATTTGCCTGGACTGATCAGCATAATGGTAGCCAATTTGTAGATCTGGTAGTGTCCACCCCTGGTGTTCATACAATCAATCTATGGATGAGAGAGGATGGTGTGTTAGTTGATAAAATTATCATGCAAATAACACCTTCTACTCCTACCGGTGAAGGTCCGCCTGCAACTCCAACAGGAAATTGTGTCGGAGGTCCTGGTACGATCATGAACCAACCTCCCGTAGCCAGTTTCTCTGCAAACGGAGGAAGTACTCCTTTAGAGTTCAATTTTGACGCAACGTCTTCTTATGATCCTGATGGAATTATTACTTCCTATGCATGGGACTTTGGCGACGGTAACACAGGAACCGGAGCAAGTGTGATGCATACTTACGCAACAACGGGTACCTATAATGTCAGTCTCACAATTACAGATGACAGCATGGCTACTGATATTGCGACTGAGTCGATCGATGTACAGTTCACAACTTCTGTTGATGCACAGATTTCAGGATCCTCTGATGATGTGGAAGAGAAAAACGATACCGGCAACGTGGATATGAATAGTTCTGATATAGAACTGGGTGAAGACGGACCTTCTCAAACAGTTGGGTTAATGTTTAGAAACATCAACATCCCACAAGGAGCAGTCATCACTTCTGCCTATCTGGAGTTCACTGTAGATGAAGCAGATTCAGGTCCTACTGTAGTCGATATTTATGCAGAGAATACAGACAATAGTTCTGATTTCACAACTGCAAATAATGATGTCAGCTCAAGATCTTTGACAAGTGCTTCTACTAACTGGAACATTCCGGCATGGAATACCATCGGTAGCGTTCATCAATCACCTGATATTTCAGCAGTTGTTCAGGAAGTTATAAACAGACCTGGATGGGCGGCCAATAATAAACTGTCGTTTATCATTACAGGTTCTGGATCAAGAACTGCCGAATCTTATGACGGTGATGCACAAGCTGCAGCGAAATTGCATATTGAATTTGGAGCTCCTGGTAGCAGTTTTGCACCAAGATTTGCTCAGAATTCAGGAACTGTAAATACTTTAGAGAAGATAGATTTCAAAGTCTACCCGGTGCCAACCTCTGACAGGCTGACCATTGAATTCAATTCCGATGTACAGATGGTACAAAATATTCGGATCATTGATATGGTAGGAAGAGAAGTCAAAATGATCGAGAATCCCGATTCAAAAGTATTAAAAATAGATATCAGCAACCTGAATGTTGGTATGTATATGATACAGTCGATTTCAGGGAATCAAGTGGTAAGTAAACCATTTACCATCGTTAGATAATTTTTATCCAATTATATTTAAGAGGCTCATTCCCCGTGAATGAGCCTCTTTTTTTTGATTTCGTGCTAAAATCTTACCTGATCACCCATTTTTCCTGATAAATCATTTCCTCTGATTTAACAACTATCAAATAAATACCGGGGAGTAAATGCGCTACATTTATTTGACTTGTATGATATATATTCTGGGAAAGAACCTGTCTGCCAGATAAATCCAGAATCTCTAAATGGGTTTCTTTATCGAGTACTCCCAATGATTCAATGTATATATTATCCTGTGCAGGATTGGGGAAAAGATAAACTTTCCGGGGTTCCATAAATACTTCTACTACAGAAGAAAAGGTTGTCTCTCCTGCTTCGTCAATCTCTTTCACCCGATAATAGTTGATTCCTGAATGTGGCGAAAGATCTTTTGCTTTATAAGTTGCTGAAGAATTGAGTGATAAATCTGGAACAGTCCTCGAAATCTCCCTCCAATCTGTATTTTCCCCCTTTCGCTCTACTATATACCACAGAGCCTGCTCCGCATTTTCTACTGTCCAACCAATATTGACATAGTTGCGCTCTCTTTGGGCCCAAATACTTTGTGAACTCATATCCAGAGGGCCAGTGAAACCAAACGGCCCCAGATTCTCCTTGAGGGAAATAACCAGAACCACATCCTCATCAAATTTGCGGGGAGTATTAAATGCATCAATAACGGAAGTCGAACTATTTGCTGCGTCAGGGTGCATGATCGACATAAATAAATACTTGAAGTCTGGTGAAAAAGTAATACCTGTAGGTTCAGCTCCATTAGGTGTTTTTCCAAATATTTTCACCTTGGGATTGGACTGTGTATGACCCGCTTCAATTATCCAAACATAATTTTTTCCACCGTCCTGACATACCCACAAATTGCCTTTATCATCAAATGCGAGGTTGTCATTACCCGTTCCCCAAGGATGGTTTACCGTTCCGGTTAAAGACGTAATAGGATAGCTCGTTCCTCCCGCATAAGTCTCAAAATCAATGATCGTCGTCCCTGATAGAGGATTTACATCGGTAAATCTGTAAATCTTCCCATCTCCTTTCACAGAAAAATATACTTTTCCGTCTTTAGGATTAATTTCAACGTCCTCAATACCGTTCCAGGTTGTATAACCAGAAGCCTGGGACTTTGTGGAATTACATTCTCCCGGTGTCGTATTCTGGAGTAGCATCCACTCACCGGTTGTTGTTGATGTCAGATTCAACGCATACAGTCGTCCGCTGGATAAGTCCTCAGGATTGTCTGCAACAAACTTGTATAAATTTCCGGTTGGATGGTCCTCTCCTTCATAAACAGTTCTCAGGTTGCTGTGAATGACAACATTCTCATGTTTCATATTCCCCAAATGCCAGAGCTTATCCGCTCCCGCCAAACCCCCTTTTTGATCAATGACCTTTTTAGTCGAAGGATCAATTTCAATTGCCCAGCCATAACTTTTATAACCGCTGGCAGTAGTAGCTCCTGGTAGCGCCTCCTCACAACTGATGATCGTGCCCCATGGTGTAACGGTTCCGGAACAGTTTTTCTCTGTACCATATACACCACTAAAATCCACAGCCTCCGAATACGAAACATCCCATGATTGCAGTGTGGTATCCAACTGTATGTCGAGGATCGTAACTCCTCCGGGACTATCCTCTGAATTTATGGACAGAAAACCTTTCGTACTACTCCCATTTATAGGAACATAACCTGTAAAATCACACCGATCAGGAAGCGTACCTCCTGCCGCAAGGGGATCGCCCGTTTCGATCAGATATTGGAAAGTGTGGGTAGGAGGAAGATGAAAGTCGGAATCCTGGTCACCAGGTTCAAGAGAAGTAAAACTGCTGATATGTTGAGAAAAAAGCAAGGATTGAAATAGAGACAAGATCAATAAAAAAAAGAGTGAAAATGTTCGCATTAGGTCTATAAAATACTCTTTAAATGAGATCCCCGAAAATGTATAGCACCATTTTTTGGGGGTAAAGTTTAGATCTATTTTTTCAAATTTGTTTTTTCCAGCATTTTGGGACGCAACTTAAAAGGTAAGCCAAAAGAAAAAAAACAAATTTCCTGTATTTTATGACCTGTGTTGGGAAAGGGATATGAAACAATTTCATTTCAGATAGGGACGCAAAATTTTGCGTCTCTATCTGAAATAACCTTTACACAAACGCAACCCCTTACGTAGGTAGAAAGTTGCTGCTTTAGATAATCTATTCAGAGGCTCTTTATTTTGTCAACTTTATTTCAAGTACTCCATCAATGCTAATATCATATCCTTCCTCCTGGGCTAAAGAGATGATTTCTTTCAGATCACTTTTTGCCTCATTGAGTTCTGCAACCTTCTCGGTGACAAATTCTGAGCTGGTAGAGTGATCTTTTTCCCAACTGATCAAATATTGCCTCTTATGAAAATGAATATTTGTATTGAGAAAA
>JAGQVA010000590.1 GCA_020438265.1 Bacteroidota bacterium | reverse complement strand
TCCGTGGGACCTATACCTTTAATGGAGCGGTTACCAATAATTCCGGAGGTATCATTAATGTAACTACCAATGCCAGCCTGGAATTTGTCAGTGATCTGACCAATAACGGGACGACAAATTTTAATTCTGGAAGTTATTTGTTCCATAATAGTACCATAGGTGGTACTTCTCCGATTGCCTTCGATGGAGGGGTAGATGTCGCATCAGGCGCCACAACGATCAACGACAACTCCGGGGGACTTACTTTTAACGTAAGCCTGGAAGGACTGGGAGTTGGCTCTGTTTTTCAAAATCTGGAGGAAGTTACCTATAACCCCAATAGCCGTGATGAACCTATGACGCTGGGATCTCTGGATGCTTCTGCAATTGGAAATACTTTCCGATATGCAAGAACCGGATTAACTCAGGATGTCAGAGGAACAACCTATTATAACCTCGTTCTGGAAGCAGGACCTGCCAACCGGTTTTTGAATGACGCTGATGTAACCGTAACTGGAAATCTGACCAATTCTGTTACTCAGACTGGATCTTTTGCCCTTATCTTATCAGGTGCAAATAAT
Organism: Bacteroidota bacterium; assembly: GCA_020438265.1. Taxonomy (GTDB): domain Bacteria; phylum Bacteroidota; class Bacteroidia; order J057; family J057; genus JAGQVA01. The sequence goes on along the minus strand of JAGQVA010000590.1, from coordinate 3,615 downwards.
CAGGTGATTGCCGGAGGCGGTACTTTTCAGGACATGACTGTAAATAAATCAGGAGGTACCCTTTCTTCCAATCAGAATTTTAATATTACCAGTTCCCTGACTATGACCAATGGGGTACTCGAGACAGGAAGTACTGAAATTAATATGGGATCAGCAGGAACGATATCTGAAACAACTACCGGATATGTTACAGGAAATGTAAAATCAACCCGGTTTATTGGTGATGGTGGAAACAGTAGTTTCGGAGGGCTTGGACTCACCCTGACTGCTTCAGTTGGTAATCCTTTGGGTAATACGGAAGTTACCAGAACCACTGGAAGCTCAGCTTTGGTTGGAGGGATTCTCCGGTATTTTACCATTACTCCTACCATTAACTCTGTGTTAAATTCAACCATGAGTTTCACCTACAGAGACGATGAATTGAATGGTCTTTCCGAAGCCAATTTTGAACTGGTTGAAAATACAGGTGGAGGGTTTGTTAATATTGGCGGTGCTGTGGATGCAGGAACAAACACGGTTACTCTTTCCGGAATTGGTTCTTTTGGAATCATGACCGTAGGAGATCCCGGTAGTTTCCCTGTTGAATGGCTGGATTTTACAGCATATCCAAAGAGAGGGAATGTCATTCTGGAATGGAGCACAGCAGTTGAAATTAATAACGATTTCTTTTCTGTCGAAAGATCCATCGATGGACAGTTTTACTCAGCGGTTGGCAAGGTTAAAGGAGCCGGTACCACCAACCAGGTTCAAAATTATTCCTTTACAGATTTCTCTGCTGCGGATCTTAAGATTTCTACGATTTTTTACCGAATCAGACAGGTTGACCAAAACGGTGGGTATGACTACTCAAATGTAGTGGAAGTAACCCTCGAAAATGGAGAATTTATTTATCTGGATGCTTATCCTTCTCCTTTTGAAGATGAATTAAAGATTCAGATAAACCTGGACAAGGCTGATTTTGTAAACCTGAAAATGGTAGATATGAGTGCGAGGATTGTTTTTGAAAAACAGTTTTCAGGAGTTGCCGGGAATAATAGTCTCACCTTTCATGGAGCGACTTTAAGTCCGGGCATATATGTCGTGGAGGTTTCTACTGAATTTCAAAAGAAATTTTTGCGGGTAGTGAAAAAATAAAAATTTAGATAAAAGTCATCCCTGAAATGTATTCTCATTTCAGGGATGACTTTTTTTTAATTCCTGATTTCAATATAGCTCATGATATGATCATATTCGCGAACAAATTCCTGATTATAACTGATGCGTTTTCTAAAGGCAGGAATTAAACGCTTGAGCTTTTGGCTGAATGGTTGATTGCGAAGTTTTAAGGCAAAAGCGGTAAGTTCTTCATTATCAATGTATTTCTGCCAGCGGTCAAACTCCGTAGAAAGCAAAGTCAGAGCGAGTTGGTTATCAGCAAAAAAATCACGCAAATGAGCCATTGCTTCTTCATCGATCGGCATGGCTGATGCTTCTTCAAGCAGGAGCGCATATTTTTCAGCCATTCGCATATACTTGTTTCCAACGTACATATCCTTCTCTGCCAGAAGATCCAGCTCAGTCCTCACCTCGGGGTCCAATGCTCCTTTACGAGGATTGCCACAGCTCAAAAGACTACCCAGCAAGCAAATAATAATAACGGATAAAATGTTTTTCATAAGTGATTTTCCAGAATTTCCGCAGAAAGATACAATTTTTATGGGTAATTCCGGTTGGTTGTCTTAATTTTAGGGGGAATTCTTGCCATTAGATCATTACTTTCAATATTTATAATTTTTTTAAAGACACTACCTCGGAGTATGAGTCGAGCGATACAGTTTTTTCTCCTCTTTCTTGCGTTTATTCCCTCTCTGTTTTCCAATATTATTCATGTTTCTGATACAGCTTCCCTCAAACAAGTGGGACGAGAAATTGGCCCCGGAGATACCGTGCGGCTGGCTGAAGGACGCTTTTTGTTAAGCGAAACAATCCGGTGGCGAAATAACGGAACCAAAGACCAGCCTATTCTGATTGAAGGTGCGGGAATTGGTAAAACGATAATCATTGCACCGCTCCGAAAAACAGCCCTGGAAATTCTGGGTTCTCATTATCACCTGCGCAACCTGACAATGAGAGGAGGTTCAAATACCCTTTCTTTGGCAGGTAATGGCCTTCAGGTTTCCTTTTTGGAGGTTTCCAAAGGAGATAAAGGAATTGTGCTTTCTGGCGACACCTGCAAAATTTCCAAAGTGTGGATTCACGATTGTCCCTATACGGGGATTGAGGTAAATGGAGGGTATAAATATTTGCCGGAAGTCTCTGTCAATCCCATCAGAATTCGTGTAGCTGTAAGAGAAAATACTTATCCTGCCCATACCGCTTATTTATCTGGTTTAATGGAATCCCGAAACATGAACGATACCATTGAATATGCTTTTATTGATCGCTGCGGATATCGTGGAAAAGCCATTAATGGAGGAGGAATTAAAGCCATACCTTTTGTATCGGGTTTGTATATATACAGGTCTTACGCCAGGGATATCTGGTTTTCTGCTTTTTGGATTGATACACCAAGTAAAGGTCTGAACGAGATTGTGGAGTGTTTTGCCGAGAATGCCCGACATGGGGTGCATATTGAACTGGCGGATTCCGGTGATGTAAACGTGGTCAAAAATTGTGTGTTTTATGAGGTTGAACAGGGGATATTCAATAGCTCCAGTCAGAGTAGCGTGTTTCAAAATAATCATATTTATGCCTTGAAATATGGAATCATCAACCACGGAATCAAAGACAATCGTGTGGGAAGAGGGCTTAAAGGAAATTATATCAATAATTCGATTTTCCTGGCCAATACAGGCAAAGCACATGTGATCTGGTATACCGGAGTCGAAGACCGAAACAGTTCCCGAGTTGAAAATGAGTATCAGGTTTTGCCCCACCAGACCGTTACCATCGGTTATGCAGATGGATACAGTTATGGTGATATCAGAGACGGACTGGAATCCGGACGTATTTTTGCGGGCGAAAAAATCCTTCTGGTTGCTTCCAAACCGCGTTTTGAAATCCCCGATTGGGATATTCCTGGCTTAAAAGAGTCAAAGAATTAGGTTAGGGAAAGCAAAGTTTGTAAAATTGGCTTTTGGCTATTTGCTGTTGGCCTTTAGCTGTTAGCCCTTGACTGTTTGCTAATAGCCAAAGGCCAACCGCTAAAGGCCAAAGGCCATTATCATTAACCTTAATATGAATGTAACCGCTATGCGAGTTTTTGTAACCTTATTTGCTGCTTTTTTTATTCTTTCTTTCCACGTTCAGGCGCAGAAGAAGAAAACTCCGAAAAAAGACCAGGTAGTTACCATTTCCACCAGTTTCGGCGATATGGTATTGATTCTTTACGATCAGACACCAAAGCATAAGGAGAATTTTTTAAAGCTGGTAGATGAAAAATTTTATGATGGTACAGCTTTTCACCGGGTGATCAAGGAGTTTATGATTCAGGGGGGAGATCCGCTGTCTAAAGAAGGAGAAGATTCTGATAAAGCAGGCACAGGAGGACCGGGTTATACGGTTCCCGCAGAGTTTGTCGATGGAATTTTACATACAAAAGGAGCACTGGCTGCGGCAAGACAGAAAAATCAAATG
>JAGQVA010000589.1 GCA_020438265.1 Bacteroidota bacterium | reverse complement strand
ATCCTCAATATGGGCGGTATGACCAATGCCTGGTACCATTCCGTGCGGCAGGGAGGCGCTTTTGCACTGTGGCGAGAACTTACCTCGGCATTCCGGCAAATACTGGCAGAGATGAACGATTCGGCAGTAAAAGCACATTTTGAGCTCGAAAAAATCGAAGACTGGTATCAGGTATGGCCTTTTCGCAAAGGATTGAATCCGCTCTCCATCGCTCCTAATTTTGAGGATTATATTCTGGAAGAATTAACCCATGCTGATTATGATGATTATTGGAAGGAGACTGGTATCAACTGGGTAGAATATTACGATCAAACGGCTGATGTTCCAATGGTGCATGTAGGAGGCTGGTATGACATTTTTTTGCGTGGCACCATTCAGAATTTTGAGGAATTAAGCGCGAGACAAACTACAGATAAATGGCTGATTATTGGTCCCTGGACGCATGGAGGAAACGATGATACTTTTGCCGGAGAGGTAGATTTTGGGAAGGATGCAGCCATTCCGGATTTTCACTCTACATATCAGACAGATTGGTTTGATTATTTGTTGAAGAATAAAAAAGCTGATCGACTTCCTGAAAAACCCATTAATCTGTTTGTCATGGGAACCGGCGATGGGAGCAAAAAGGAAGACGGGAAATTAAACCACGGCGGATACTGGCTGGAAACCAATGTCTGGCCTTTGGAAAATGCCAAAGCAACTACCTATTATTTTCATGGCGGCGGAGAACTGAATACCTCTTTACCCGATGAAGAATCAAGACACACAACCTATACATTCGATCCGGCGAATCCTGTTCCTACTTTAGGAGGAAATGTATCCGCCAGAGTCAAAGACGGAGCATTTAACCAAAGAGAAAGACCTGATTTTTTTGGCTCTCAACCACCTTATTTGCCTTTAAAGTCAAGAGCGGATATCGTGGTTTTTCAAACGGAACCTTTGGCTGAAGATGTGCAGATTATTGGCCCGATTAAGGTAAAATTGTATTGTTCTTCTACCGGAGTGGACACAGATTTTACTGTAAAACTGGTAGATGTTTACCCGCCCAGCGAAGACTTTCCTCAAGGATTCGAGATGAATTTGACTGATGGAATTGTGCGAATGAGTTATCGTAATGGATTGACCAAACGTGATTTGATAAAACCCGGCGAGGTTTATGAAGTGGAACTCAATCCTTTTCCGACCGCCAATGTGTTCAAGAAAGGTCACCGCGTCAGGGTAGATATTTCCAGCAGTAATTTCCCCAGATGGGATGTGAATCCCAATACAGGCGAGCCTCTTGGCAAAAATCGAAGAATGATAGAGGTTGATAATACGATTTATCATTCGGGGGAATATCCTTCGCAGATTGTTTTGCCGATAGTTCCGATGGATAAATAACTACCAGGAATATCCGGCTTGAAAAATACATGTAATCTTTTAAGATTGTGAGGATTTTCATCAGTAAATCAGTTATGTTCTACCCTCACTTTCCTAAAAATCATGAATATTAAAATCTTCTTTCTAGCTTTATTCCTGAGTATCACATCCCAATCAGTATTTGCCCAGTGGACAGATCTTTCGCTAAACAGCAGCGATCATCTGAGTAGAATTCACATGATCAATGACTCATCCGGGTTTGTAAACTCGGTTCATTCTTTGCATAGAACTGATTCCAGAGGAGAAACCTGGGATACGATTTATTACGGTGCGGATATATTCATCCTCGATTTTTACTTTTTGGATACCCAAACCGGATACTTGCTACTCAACACCAATAGCGCAAACAAACTCTATCAAACCATTGATGGAGGAACAAACTGGTCTGAAACAGGCAATGCGCCAGGCGGAAAATTATTTTTCACTTCACCTGATAATGGATATATCCAATCCAGTTCATTTCAGCATTATTCGACTATTGATGGGGGTAGCACATGGAGTTCGGCAGCCACTTCTCATCCCTCTGCCGCAGAAGGAGACATTAGTTTTCCGAATGATTCTGTGGGATATATGGCAGGGTGGTATCCGGGTGGAATGGCAAAAACTACCGATGCAGGTCAAACGTGGACCTCCAATTATGATGTAGGAGTAGAATGTTATGATATTTTATTTCTGAATTCTGATACAGGATATGTGGTAGGTTGGTGGGAAGCCATTTCCAAAACGGTAGATGGGGGTACTTCCTGGACAAACATCAATTATGAACCGCTCAGCGCTATTAAATTTAAAGCTATTGACTGTTTTGATTCGAATAACTGCTATGTCGTTGGTGATAGTGGCAACGTTTTGTTCAACACAGATGGAGAGAATTTTTTGACTGATCCCATTCCGGGAAAGGAAAATCTGAACGGTGTGGCTGTTACGGAAAAATTCTGTTATGCTGTTGGAGAAAATGGAACCATTTTCAGAAAAGAACATACCATAAATTCAAGTATTAACCATTCTGACTTGATCAAAACAATCAAAGTTTTTCCCAATCCCGCCAAAGATGTATTAACCCTGCAGGCTGACGATGATATAAGACTTCTCACAATTAGTATCTTTGACATGAACGGCAAAATAGTCCAAACCTATCCTGCATTTCAAAGACAATTAGATATTACCAACATCCCGGCAGGCTATTATTTGTTAAAGCTGGCAAGTAATCAGGGAAAATATGTCCTTAAGCTTTCCATTAAAAACGGTGAATAATTCCAATTGAAAGACTATTTTCAAGGATGATTTATAGATTACAAACATGAAATACTACAGCGATGTGATTATTGAGGAATAGAATTCCCCCCCATATTTGGGATAGAGAAATAGTATATTTGTTGAAGAAAACCTGAGTGAATAATTTCCCCCGATTAAAAGAAAAACTATGGATAGCTTCAGAAAAGTTTACTATTTTAAAGGAAAACGAATTATGCCAAAATTGGTAAAAAAGAAAAAACAGGAAATAGGGCTTGCACCTGATGATTTGATTTTTAGGGGGCAGAAAAAAACGGAGCAGGTATTATTAAGAATTATTGATTTTGATGCTACTCATTTAAAAGAAGAAGCGATAAAGGCGGTCAATGAAATCATTAAATTTCAGAACAAAAATACGGTTACCTGGCTGAATATTGATGGCCTGCACAATACTGCCATCATGGAAGAACTTACCGCAGCTTTTAATTTTGACACCCTGGTTATGGCTGAAGTATTAAATACAGCTGCCAGGCCCAGAGTCATCGAGTATGACAACTGTGCGCTAATAACCATCAAAATGTTAAGCACAGATGAAAATTCAGAACATGTAATCGTAGAAAATTTAAGTTTGATTCTTACCAAAAGCGTAATCATTTCCTTCCAGGAACGCAGGGGCGATGTATTTGAGCCCGTTCGCGAGCGGATACGAAAGCAGAAAAAAAGAATCAGGAACGGGGGTACAGACTATCTGACCTTTGCGCTTTTGGACATTGTCATAGACAATTATTTATACGTCTTAAGCCTGTTGGGTGAAAAAATAGAAACCCTGGAAGAAACCCTTCTGATCAATCCGAGCAAGGATGTTATCAATGAAATCAATAATTATAAACGCGAGTTAAATTTTCTGCGAAAAAGCATTAAACCCGCCAAAGAAATGATTTTTTCATTGGCAAAAATGGACTCGGACCTGATCACAGAAAGCACTTATATCCATTTTAAAGAACTGGAAGACAATATCAGTGAAGCCAATGATGTATCGGATGGATATCGGGAAATCCTGTCAGACCAGCTGAATATTTACCATACCACCATCAGTAGTAAGCTCAATGACATCATGAAATTCCTTACTGTATTCTCTGTCATATTTATTCCGTTGACATTCATTGCAGGTATTTATGGGACAAATTTTGACTACGTTCCTGAACTGGGTTATAAGTATAGTTACTTCATTATGTGGGCGGTTATGATTGTTGTGGCGCTTGGGATGTTGGTGTTTTTTAAGGTTAGGAAGTGGTTTTAGATGATAACTCCCTTTCATTTCCTAAATTGGATCATCATTTTTCAGAGACGCATGGACAACCCATGTTTAACCGAACCCAAAATTTTTATCCCCCAAAAATGAACTATTACCCTTTTTTAACTCATGACCTCAAAAAAAGGCAGACTTTTTTTTCATCTCTTTTTTTAGTGGCAGGCAAAATAACGAGAGGAAAAACCCTTCCCCTATCATCGTTTTTCCTCTTTAGTCTTTTTCTCTACA
>JAGQVA010000057.1 GCA_020438265.1 Bacteroidota bacterium | reverse complement strand
CCAATATGAAAAAGACGCTGGCGCATTCTCCATTGGCTTTAAAAGTGTATATGGAATGGTATCCGATGTATGATAAAATTGTGGAATTTGTCGGAGAACGGGCAGCAATCATCTTTTCCCACGCAATCTCCTCCCAAACCGATTGCCTGATTTGTGGAACTTTTTTTCGGCGAATTCTGATTAATTGGGGAGAAAATCCGGATGAATTGGTTCTCAACGAAGAAGAACAATTACTGGTAGATTATGGCAGAGCGCTGAGTCGTAATAATGCCTTCGTCGGCCCGGAAATCATGCAACCCCTTAGAGATCGCTACAACGATCAGCAACTGGTTGATTTGACAGCATTCGCTGGAATAATGGTCGCTACGAATATGTTTAATAATGCTCTGGGGGTGAGCCTGGATGAGTATTTGTTTGAGTTTACCTGATAATTAGAATCCATTGTAGCCACGGAAAATTTTCCGTGGCTACAATGGATTCACAGACCTACTGTACCACAAATTTGTGCCCCGCCAACCTTACGGCTCCAACCGTACTCCTGCGATTGGCAATCACTTCAATCATATAAACTCCTCTGGGCAGATCTGAAATATCAATTGTATCAGAGAATGTTCCCACATACAATCTTACCTCTTTGGATTTAACCAGTTTTCCGTCCATACTCATGATACCAATGGATGCAGGCTGCAATTGATCGGATTTCAGGGAAATATGAATTTCGTGCTGCGCAGGATTCGGCCAAAGTTTGAACTCCGTTTTGGCGCGAATATCATCATCAATTTCTGTTGGATTATTGGGATCTGGCGGATCAATATCCGTAGTGGGATCGCAGCTTTGATCAGCGACAAAGTCAATGATATTACCACCATCATTGTGCGCACTGTCAATCAAATCGAGCTTCTGATTCGTCCAGTCATAGAGTTCAACCTCGTCCATCGTTCCATAATTCGCTCCAAACCAATCTTGTAAAATCGTAGCCAATACCTGACGGTAATCATGCTGATAACCAACAAAATTGTTTCTCTGGATCACGCTCAGGTTGGGGTTGGTGCCGGTTATTCCCGGCTTGATTCCTTTACCTACCAAAAGCATGGGAGCGCTGGTTCCATGATCGGTGCCATAGGTGCCATTTTCTCCTACCTGACGCCCAAACTCAGAGAAGGTCATGAGCATTACGCGATCTTCCAGCCCCAAGCCTTTTATGTCTTCCATAAATGCTTCAATGGCCGAAGAAAGGTGATACAATAATGAGCCATGAGACCCATAAGAAGGTTTTCCTGCAATCGCCTGACCTTCATGGGTATCAAATCCTCCCATTCGGGTGAGGAAGATTTTGGTCTTGCAGCCCCCGCTCAATAACCTTGCAACCGTTTTTAATTGTGGGCTCAGACGATTGTCGTACTGGTACGTCGTCCAGGTATGATAATGTTCTGGATAAATTACTCCTGGCGTATTGGCACCTGCATTATAAACGTCTTCCAGCCTTTGGGCAAACACATTCGTACTTTGCTCCATTTCGACCAGGTATTTCAATTCATTACCGTAATCGGAGTTGGGAAAGGTCGTTGGCATCGCTCCCCCTACTGTGGCCAGTAAAGCATTGAGGTTATCAGGATCATTGCTAATGGTCAGTCCGGTTGGAATTCCCATTTGCCTGTGAAATCCCAGGGATATAATATGACTGCCAAATTCAAGTCCCAGTGGATCTGGCATATCAGGATTGGGATATGCATCGGGATAATTGGGAAAACGATGATCCAGATAACGTCCCCACCAGCCTGAATCAGGTCTTTCCGGAATGGTATCACCATCTTTTCCCGTGAGCCAGATGTCTGTTCCTTTAAAATGTGATCCATTATTATTTGTATAGGAAACATCCATGACCCAATTGACCATCCCCTGATCGTAGAGGTTCTTGATCCCAACCAAATCGGGATGAAGACCTACCTGATCCTGAAGGGGCAGGGTATTATCCAGGTTGATATATTTTCTTGGCCCGGTATCTTCAATACCAATTAAAGGCCTGAGGGTTTTATACGTTCCGTATTGATTGACTGGCACCAGTGTATTTAATCCGTCGTTTCCTCCGTGAAGTTGTACCATTACCAGGATCCGATCTCCGATTTCACTACAGTCAAAAGAACTGGTCATCAGATTTTTAGCCATTGCCCGAATGGGAATGCCGTTAAGTGCCAGAGGAGCCAGTGCCATTGGCAAAGTACCTTTTAAAAAAGAGCGTCTTTTCATATTAGCTTAGTTGAAACTCAGGAGATTGAAGAATAGTGCGAATCAGTTTTGTGATTTGTGGTTTGATATTGGAGTCGTCATTGGTACTGACATAATTATCCCATTCAAACATCCAGTTCAATTCTGTCAATGTATCGAGCAGAACATCTTTCAGGAAATAATCCCTTCTGTCCTGGTCCAGGGTTTCCGGCAGCAAATAATTCAAAAGCTCATCTACCAAATGAGGGGCAATTCTACCACCAGCGTGCGGTCCGGGCGTTCCCTGAGGATCAACCCCTGAAAAATCGGTAATCTGAGTCGGATCATTAACAAATCCCATGATATCAAATTCCAGTTCAGGTGGTCCTTCAATATGTTCATCCACAATGGCATAACGACCAGGGATAGACTTGGCACTGATCCAAAGCCGGTTGTATTTGGGAGCCTGATAGATGGGCTCGTAACCTGCAACTTCCGGAGGACCAAACAAATCAAAACAGGCTTTGGATTGTGGATCCTGCATGCCCCAGCGATAAAAGTTTACATAAGCCCCAAAAAGATCTGTATTCGGATCAGGAATGGCCAATTGCAGATAACGAATCATACCGATCTGTAGATCTAAAGGAGGTTTGATGAGAGAACCAATTACCTCATCGCTGGTGTCAGAATCATCGCCATCATAAAAATGCTCACTCTTCAGGAGCTGAGACAAGGCAATAGAGAGATTATAATTATTACTGCGAAGTGTATTGGCCAGCGGAACGATAATATCGTCTTCTACTTCCTGGCTAATGTCATATTTTACAAAAAAGCGATAGAGACGCCTACAGATATATTCCGCCGTTGCGGGTTGGGCAAAAATCATTTCCACAAGATCATCTACTTCCTGAAGCATACCTGCTTCGGTTGTTTGCCCTGAAATAATGGTACTATTAAAACGATGTGAAAATATTTTATCCGTTTCATCATGACGACTGGTATCCATCCAGGCTCTTGGCAATCCGGTTTGTTGATCTATCAATAAAGGATCATTCCAGTTATTATTAATCCGAAACCCGGTCATAAGCCTTGCCGCCTCGATCACGTCCTGTTCTGTAAAAGTGGTATAGTCGCCAGGACCGGCTCCGGGGCCTTTTCCAATGGTGAATAATTCTAAAAATTCCCGCACGAAGTTCTCGTTGGGATTTCCTTTGGAACTATCCGAGATATCCAGAAAATTATTCATTCCATTATCCAGACAAATCTTTTTTGCCAGTTCTTTATAGCTTTTGTTTGCATAGAGCATGAGTAACCTAAGGGTATAATAATGATTTTCACTCCAGAGGATATCATTAAAACTGGTTACAAAACTGGTGTGTAAGAAAAAGGTAAGCTTATGTGCAATGGAAAATGCCGTTGTCGGGTTAAGTACAAAATCCAACCACCAGGAGTTGACAATATACTTAAGTTCATTATTGGGAGAATTAGCAGTAGTCCTGCCATTGACTACCCATTCTGCTGAAGTTGCGGGATCTTTGGGGTGATTGGGTAAAGGCGGAAAATTCATTAGCAGATCAACCGCCTCGTCTGCTGTCCGGTTGGCCAGGTCGTCTATTTCTGCCCGGGTGGGCCCAAAGGTAGCCCTGCGGAGCAAGTGAGCAGCCAGGCGCCTACCCAATAAACCGGATCTTAATGCCAGTGAAGCCATAGTTAAAATAAAGTTTGAACGTATTAAAATACCTGGGTTTGATAATTCTAAAACAAGAGTATTTCACAGAGAAAAATTACCAATTGATGGTAGTTATTCTGCCTAAAGATAACAGGTTTGGTACAGGATTCAATTGTTATTTTCTGCGACAGATGTTATAAAACCAACAAAAGTGTCAGGAAAAATGCCTTTGTTTTCGCTTTCAATCCTTATTCCAGCCAGAGTGCTTGTATGATCAATGTTATGTTTCGTGTTATTTGGAAATGATAACCCAAGCCGAAATCCTCAATTTAGCTTTCGGAAAAACCTGTTTGTGAAATTATGAATCAGCATCTTCGCTCAACTTTCCTTGTAACCTTCTGTTTGTTCTGCCTGACGGCTTTTGCCCAGCTTCCTCCTAATCAGCCTGAGCAGGACTGTATCAACGCTCTTTCGATTTGTCAGGATGTCTATTTTCAACCCAATTCCTACGCGGGAGAGGGGGAAGATCCGGATGAAATCAATGGTTCCACTTCCTGTCTTCTCCTGGGAGAAAGAAATAGTGTGTGGTATGTCTTTACTACACAGACTACCGGACAATTGTGTTTTACGATCTCTCCCGAGGATACTTTGGATGATTACGACTGGGCGCTTTACAACCTGACCAATGCCAGTTGTTCGCAAATTGCTACCAATCCATCTCTGGAAGTTGCCTGTAGCTGGACCTATAATAATGGCTGTCAGGGGCAAACCGGGCCGAATGGCAATATGGTTAACTGTCCTGGACAAAGCCAGCCTTGTATCAATGTGGTAGCTGGTCAAACTTATGTGTTGAATATCAGCAATTTTACCGCTTCCAACTCCGGATATACGGTTGACTTTTCTCAATCTACCGCCAGACTGTACGATGATATTCCTCCCCAACTGGATGAAGTAGAGAGTTTTTGTACCGGAGTCAGGGTTACATTTAATGAAAATATCCTTTGTAGTTCGGTAGATGCGGCAGATTTTGCTTTTTCTGGCCCCGATGGACCTTATACCATTTCCAGAGTTTTGAGTGAAAACTGTGATGATGGAGGGAGCTTTGACAGGACGTTTGATCTGATTATTTCCCCTCCTATTCAGCAGGCTGGAAATTATACGATTTCGTTGGTTGGCTACATAGCAGATAATTGCGGAAATGGAGCAGAACTAAAATCTGAACCCATCTGGATGCCGCTTCCGCCCACAGCAGAAATCAATTCTCCTGTACCTCAATGCGAACTGGAAAATGAATTTACATTCGTGTATACAGGCCCCTCCGATGTGGTGGATTATTTCTGGGATTTTGGAGATAGCATTGGTTCAACCGATCCTGCTCCTTTGCACAGTTATACCACACCCGGAATCAAAACCGTTTCCTTGATTATTCAGGATATCAACGGTTGTGCTGATACTGCTACGAATCAGGTGGAAGTACTCCCCAAACCTCATGCAAGGTTTGTTTCCCTGCTGAAAGTGTGCCAGGGAGATACCATTGAATTTCAGAATGAAACAACTTTCCCCGGATCGTCATTGCGTTCCTGGTACTGGTGGTTTTCGGATACCACGACTTCAACCGATGAATCCCCGGTCAAAACCTTTCCGGATTACGCAAAACACAGGGCTTATCTGGAGGTTTATAATGATTTGGGATGCAGGGACACATTTGCTCAGGAGATTACCGTGTATCCGAGACCAGAAGTAGATTTTGCGGTTGAGGAGAATGTCTGCTGGGGAGATACGGCCAATTTACTTTTTAAAGCAACAATTGGACGTCTGGACAATGACAGCATTGAATACTGGAGTTGGAACTTTGGAGACAGTTCCGGTGTTTCGGGAATGCTGACGCCTGCCTATTTGTATGATTCTCCGGGAACCTACCCCATTACCCTTACTGTGGTATCAGATAAAGGATGTGGCAATAGTTTGACCAAAGAGCAAATTATTCATCATCCACCACCGCCGGAAATTATCAATGATACAGTTTGTTTTGGGGAAAGTGCTTTTATACAGGCGCTTCCTGTACATGCAGGCACTACCCGCTGGTTTTATGAACCAGACGATGAAATACCTTTTGACACATTACCTTTTCAGGATACAGAACCGGTGACTTTTCCTTATGATTTATATGTCGAGCAAATTTCCCCGGAAGGATGTTATAGCGAACGAATTGTCGTAGAAGTGAGGCATTTTGAGGTGGGAGAAGGGAATATTGTCATCAGTGATTCTTCTGTAGAATTTCCTGATCCGGTCATTGATTTTTCACTTGCAGGTACAATCAAAGCTGATCAGTACGAATGGAATTTTGGGGATGAGCAGATTGCAACAGATTTTGCGCCGAGCCACTGGTATGGCTATCCTCATATTTTTGATGTGGTGTTGAATGTGATTGACATTTACGGTTGTGAATACGAATTATCAACAAAAGTAGAAGTGAAAAACCCTGTGGCTATTCATGTTCCAACTGCCTTTACTCCCAATGGTGATGGGAATAATGATTTGCTAATGGTTGGACATCATCTGCTACAGTCGTTTGAGTTTCATTTGTTTAACCGCACAGGTGTCAGGGTTTTTACCACTGCTGATCCCAATTTTCGGTGGAATGGTTATAGCGAAGCGGGTAAGGCATTGGCAGAAGGAGTTTATGTCTATCGACTGAGGGGAATAGATCTGATGGGGAATCATATTAATGAGCAGGGGACGGTAACTTTGATAAGATAATTCAATGATTTATGATTGGATTTTATCGAAAATCCAATCATAAATCACCAATCTCTAATTCTCTACCTGATTTCAGGTAGAAAAAAAACATAGGAATCAGGTATAGATCAAAAAGAGTGTAATTGGCACCTTTGTATCAGAAGCTCACGCAAAGCCAGTCGTTCTTTAGATCTATCATTCTTCATAACCATGATATGAAAAGAGGGAAGCTGTCAGGGTTGACCTCTTTCATATTTTTTGTTGTAAAGGAAAATTGATCTGACACAGCCTATCGCTAAAGGTTAAAAGCCAACTGCCAAAGGACAGTGAAATTGATAACTTACTCATAATCATCCAATATCCTGCCCTTTTCTTCGTAATTCATTAAAGGAATAGCACAGTATTTGTACTTTCCTCTTTGCAAACAGTTACCGTCTTGTTTTTTTATGTAAAACCTATAAATGTCATTTCACTATCCAAAACTTTACCTTAAAAAGCTCATTAACGGAACCTATCAACTTCATGCTCAGGTAAAACTGAGAAGGGGATACGATTTGGTAAGTGTGTCTCACTTTCAAAACCCCGGTGATCAGGTTGCCGAAGATTCCAGGACAATTGTTTTTTTGATTTCCCGGGTGCCCGGAAGTAACCATAAGGCCCCTGTGGAATTAGCCGTTCCCATTAGTATTCAGGAGAGGGTTAAAGGCAATGAAGTGGAGGTTTTGGTGAACTTACAAAACACTGAAGCCGATACTTCCGATGCTGAAGAAACCACCAATCTGAATACCTGTCGGGAAAAACTCAATAACCTGTTGGAAATAAATGAAAAGCGTATTGGCAACAGATCATTTTCCTTTACTAATCAAAATGCAAGATCGCTTCAGAAAAAGCCGGTTAGTAATGGAATGAATAGTTATTCTAATGAAGAAGATTGGAGTTAACCATTAGTCCGATCAAGTATATGCGCCGTCTATTTTTATTTTCGACCTTAATTTTCTGGATTGGTATGTGTATATCGCAGCCGACCTCTGTTGTAGAGGAATTGAATGAAAAAGCCCGTCTGCTCAGTAAATCCGATCCCGATTCTGCTATTAACCTGTT
Source organism: Bacteroidota bacterium (assembly GCA_020438265.1). Lineage (GTDB taxonomy): Bacteria > Bacteroidota > Bacteroidia > J057 > J057 > JAGQVA01. The sequence goes on along the minus strand of JAGQVA010000057.1, from coordinate 6,242 downwards.
AAAGAAAAGCCTTGAAATCGCTTTTCAAAAGAATGACATGGCCGGTGAGGCCAAAACCTACAGTAACCTGGGGATTCTTTACCGGCGTACCGGAGAGATGGATCTGGCTTTCGAAGCTTATGAAAAAGCTTTGGAAATCAGTCTGGAAAATGAAGATTCTGTTCAGGTTGCAAAAATTCATGAAAACCTTGGTCATCTGTATCAGCGCCAGGGCAATTTTGGTATAGCCATAGATCACCACCTGAAAAGTCTGAAAATTCGTGAAGACCTTAAGGATGCGGACGGTCGTGCGCGCTCCCTGAGTAATCTGGGGGTGATTTGTACGATTCGAAGAATTCACGATGAGGCGCTTTCCTATTTCAACGAAAGCCTCGCTATCAGACAAAGAATGGATGATCAGGAAGGGATTGCTTCAGTCAGTACCAATCTTGGGAATCTTTATTTCGAGATGGGAGCCTTTGACTCTGCTTACCACTACCATCATCAGAGTTTAATGATTGCCAGTAGCATGGAGGATTCCATGAGTATGGCCAATGGACTCAATAATCTGGGGCAGGTGATGATGGCCCAAAAGGATCTGGAAAAGGCCATTACCTACCACAACCAGGCATTAACCCTTCGTAAAGAGATCAGGGATCTGACCGGACAGTTATATTCCCTGAATAATCTGGGAGCCTGTCAGGAAAGACTAAACAACTATCGGGAAGCTATCAGATATTTTGGCGAGGCCCTCGAACTGGCTAAAAAACTACAGCTACCAGACGAAACACAGGAAATCTACTATAATTTATTTGTGGTACATAATGATTTGGGGCAGTTTGAAGAAGCACTGGATTATCATCGGCTTTATGCGGGATTAAAAGATAGCATATATGATATTGAAACACAGTCAAAGCTCGCGGAGGCTGCTGTTAAATTTGAACAGGCCCAAACCGAGCGAAAACTGGTAGAAACGCAAAAAGCCCTGGCGGAAGAAAGAGCAGCCAGAATGGTGCTGATTGGGGGAATTGTCATTCTTGTATTATTGGTTTGCATCGTCTCTGCTTTGGGATATTCTGTTTTTCAACATCAGAAATCAGAGAAATTGCAGGTTGAGCATAAACACAAAATGAATCAGCAGATTATCGTGGATTTGCTCAAGGATCAGGAAATGGAATCTCTTGATGCCATGGTCGAAGGGCAGGAAAAAGAACGGCAGCGGATTGCGGCAGACCTTCATGATAGCCTGGGAGGAACGCTGGCTGCGGTAAAGGTATCTCTGTATACATTACATCGCAGAATCAGTGATCAGCCAGATACAACGCTCCAGGTGTATGACCAAACCAATCAGTTTCTGGAAGAAGCCTGCGAGACAGTGCGGCGGATCTCTCATAATTTGAGTGACAGTACCCTGGAAAATGTCGGACTGGTTACCGCAATTACCAATATGTACGACACCCTGGCTAATACTAATCAGTTTGAAATCAATATGGAAACTTCCGGATTTGAGGATGAAAGATTGGAAAGAACCGTAGAAATCAATCTTTATCGTATTGTTCAGGAGTTATTTCAAAATATAGTCAAACATGCTGATGCGTCTAAAGTTTCACTTTATATGAATCGGTTTGATGATCATATTAGTGTAGTAGTAGAAGATAATGGAGTGGGATTTACCTATTTCCCTGACCGAAATCCTAAAACATTAGGGTTGGCCAGTATCTCTGCTCGTGTAAAAAAACTAAACGGAAATCTGCGTATTGATACAGCGCCAGGCCAGGGAACGACCACTGAGATAAATGTCCCTGTCTGAGCATTTTTATAAAAGCATCGACCCAAATTATCCTGATAGGAATCAGGATAATCATGAAGAAATGAAGTCGCAAGAGATGAATTCAGACTCAATCAATGAAAAACCCATTCGGCTAATGATAGTCGACGACCTTCGATTATTTGTCGATGCACTGAAAATGATGCTGATGGATATTCCCGGAATGGAAGTAGTCGCTTCCTGTTCTTCTGCGGAAGAAGCCATTCAGACATTACAGGAGAAAAAGGTGGATATTATTTTATTGGATATTCGCCTGGGAGAGGATGTGATGAACGGGCTGGATGCTGCTGAATATATTTACGAAAATTTTCCCTGGGTAAAAGTGTTGATGCTTTCCATGCACAAAAAAGGAGAGTACATCAATCAGACTTTGCGCAATAACATCGCAGGATATTTACTGAAGGATAGTGCTGCGCAGGAGCTGGTAAAGGCTGTGCGAACCATTGCTAACGGAGGAACCTATTTCAGTACCGAGGTTATGCAGACCCACATGGATTTTACCCGAAAGCAGCATCGGGGAGAAGAAAAAATAAAACTTACGCCCAGAGAAAAGGAAATTCTTCAGTTGATTGTGGAGGGATTCAGTACGCTGGAAATCGGCGAAAAATTATGTGTCGGAGAAGCGGGGATTGAGACACATCGCAGAAATTTAAGGCATAAATTAAAAGTAAATAATACGGCCGGATTAGTAAGAGAAGCGATTCTCCAAAATCTGGTAGACACAGACAATTTAAAGTAAAATGATACGAGTCTTGATTGTAGATGATCATCAGGACTTTTCCCTGGCCATTTCTCAAATGCTCAACCTGGAAACCGATATCACAGTTGTCGGCACAGTAAATAGGGGAGAAGACGCAATTCAGTGGTTGAAAACACAAACCGCAGATATTATTCTGATGGATATTAGACTGGGAAAAAACAGAATGGATGGTTTGGAGGCAGCAGAAACAATCCGACATTCTCACCTCCAGACTGAAATTATTGTCCTGACCAATTACCGCGACGATCGTCAGGTGGAAAAGGGTTTATCTATTGGGGTAAAAGGATATCTTACCAAGCAAAATCCGCTTCCGGATTGGTTAAATGCCATTCGCAACGTTTATAAAGGGAAAACCTATCTCTGTGCTTTTGCCCAAAAAGTGCAGCAGCGCCAAATGAGGGCACCTTTCCTGAAAAAGAAAATTTCTCTTACCCCTACAGAAACACAGATTATTAAACTGATTTCCAAAGGAATGGAAATGGACCAGATTGCAAAAAATCTGAATCACCGTCTCGAAACGGTCAAAATTCACCGGCGCAATCTGATGCATAAATTTGGGGCCTTTACCGATATGACCCTGGTGCATGAAGCCGTTCGGTCGGGGGTTTTGCGGGTGGATTGATCCACCCCCGTAGAGACGCCGATTTATCGCGTCTCTGATTCTGAAAACGCGCACGCGTCGATAATTATAGAAACGCGCACGCGTCTATCATCCCTGAGACGCGATAAATCGGCGTCTGTACAACAAAAATCACGGCAAGCGATAATCTGTTAATTCCCCTAATGCATCAATATCATTTCCATTCAAAGCAACCAACCGATACCGAATTGTCTTATCCGGCAAAACATCCACAATCACAAAATTGTCCGTTTTATAATTCCCCATTCCACTGGCCACGAAGGTAATATTCGCATAAGTGTAATACATATAAGCATCCCAACCCAAACCATGATGGGCTCCGAGATCCCCTGCAAACATAAATATAGGATTGGATAAATCTCTGAAAAGAGGCTCTACCTCTTCCCAAAAATTCACAGAATCAGGTCGCGTAATGATATTATTGACATTCAGGTTTTGAAACAGGTTATCAGGTGTCCACCAAAGGAGCTGATGAAAAAAGACGAATATATTTTCTGCGGAATCAGCCTCACGATCCAATACAGACCTTAGCGAATCCAATTGTTGTGCGTCAATCCTCCATTCTTCCACATTCGCATCCAATACAATAAACAAATCCTGATGTTGCTTAAAATAATAATAGCTATCTCCATAGCGGGATTCATATAAAGGGCGATCTTTCATATCGTGATTTCCCGCTACAAAATGTACAGGCATTTCAATTCTGGCTACCGAGGAATCAACCTCCTCCCAGTCCTTTTCAGAAGGCAGCCTCACGATATCTCCGGTCAAAAAACCCATTTCCAAAAAAGGATCCTGATTGATCAAAGGATATTTTGCTTCAAAGGGAGGGTGGAGCCCCACATTATTGGAGTCAATATGGCCGTAGGTATGTCCGGCAATGAAAAAAGAATACAGGGGATCTGGCCCCTTGGGTTTAGGTTGGTGATCTCTACAGCTATATGAGAGAATTACTATTATCCCAGAACATATCCAAAAAAATCTTTGATAAAGATGGCTTCGCCTCATAGTTTCATTATTGACAATCAATTCGAATAGTCAAAGTAAAAGGGTTAAAACAAAGTCTCGAGACCGTCAGGTCTTCGGCTCCGTAGGAGCCAAATGTGGGTAGAGAATAAATGCTTTCCTTTCATATTCCCGATTTTTGCGCCGCTACGGCACAAAAATCGGGAGAAGAGGGAAAATGTCTGTATTTCTACCCACGTTTGGCTCTTAACAGAGCCTTTAAGGTAGTTTTAACCCTTAAGTTTTGCCTGGACAAAATTAACCAGTTCAACTCGCAATTCGCATATATAATAAAAAAACTCCAGAGGTAAATTCCCCCGGAGCAAAATGAAATTTTTTATAAAAAATATTTTTAGGGCACCTCAACCACATCCAGAATATCAGAGATAATCTGCTCAGTGGTTACATTTTCAGCCTCAGCTTCATAGGTAAGCCCGATTCGGTGTCTCAGCACATCATAACAAACCGCACGCACATCTTCCGGAATGACATACCCTCTATGTTTGATGAAAGCATAAGCCTTCGAAGCCAAAGCGAGGTTAATCGAAGCACGAGGCGAACCGCCATAATTCATCAATGGCTTTAATTTTTCCAGTTTGTGGGTTTCAGGCGTACGGGTAGCAAATACAATATCGAGGATGTACTGTTCAATCTTTTCATCCATATACACCTCCCGGACCGTTTTGCGCGCTTCCATGATTTCATTAATACTAACCACGGGATTAATCGTTACCTTTTCCTGATTTACATTCTGGCGAATGATCAGGCGTTCATCTTCTTTAGTAGGGTAACCTATGGTACATTTGAGCATAAAACGGTCTACCTGTGCTTCAGGCAAAGGATAAGTTCCTTCCTGCTCAATGGGGTTTTGGGTTGCTAAAACGAGAAATGGCCTTTCAAGTACAAATGTTTTTTCCCCAATCGTCACCTGCTTCTCCTGCATAGCCTCCAAAAGGGCACTTTGCACCTTTGCCGGAGAACGGTTTATCTCATCCGCAAGTACGAAATTGGCGAAAACAGGCCCTTTTTTCACAGTAAACTCCATCGACTTTTGATTGTAAATCATTGTACCGACCACATCAGCAGGAAGCAAATCCGGTGTAAATTGAATACGGCTGAATTTTCCGTCTACCGCTGTGGAAAGACTTTTGATCGCCAGGGTTTTTGCCAGTCCGGGAACTCCTTCCAGCAGGATATGTCCTCCGGAAAGTAATCCCAGCAAAAGGCGCTCAACCATGTAGGATTGCCCCACAATAGCTTTCCTGACTTCCATATTAAGCAGCTCAATAAAGGCGCTTTTTTCCTTGATTTTTTCGTTAAGAGCTTTTATATCTGTTAATTGTGTCGTACTCATATATCAATTGTATAGACGGATTTTTCCGTGCCCAAAAATAGAATAAATTCGTAGAAGATGCGAAGGCGCGAGACGTTAAAATTCTGTTAACATCTGGTCCTTAGACAATTTTGTGAATGCTTTTTTACTTTGGCGAAGCCGAATGAAAGACTGTCATGCTGAGCTTGTCGAAGCATCTTTGTCCATCACCATAACTGAAAATTAATGTTTTCTATAATACTTAGATGCTTTGACAAGCTCAGCATGACAACTGCCTTTAAGGGCTTCGCCCAGGCAATTTATCAATCACAAAAATTGTTTAGAACCAGATTTTTTAAATGACCGCTTCTTTTGTATAAAACACAGGCTTTAGAATGCCAATGAAACCGAAGAATGACTTATTAATCTTTACTCCTCAGGGAATCTATTGCCCCAGGGCAAATATCTACATTGACCCCACCCGAAGGGTAGATTATGCCATCATTACCCATGCACATGCTGACCATGCCCGAAAGGGCATGAAAAGATATCTCGCACATCACGACTGTGTACCTTTATTGAAACTCCGATTGGGGGCTGACATTTCTATTCGTGGGGTTGATTACGGGGAGGTGATCACGGTAAACGGGGTTCGCTTTTCCCTTCATCCGGCAGGCCATATCATCGGCTCCGCACAGGTAAAGGTGGAATACAAAGG
>JAGQVA010000588.1 GCA_020438265.1 Bacteroidota bacterium | reverse complement strand
ACTTTTGGAAGTCTCGATGTCGGGGTTAATAACGCCGGAATCGGAGGCCCCTGGGCAAAGATCAATCATATTTCCGAAGAAGACTTCAGCCAGATTATGGCGGTAAATCTTTTTGGTGTTTATTATTGCATGAAGGAGCAGCTGAATATTATGGCGGCTCAGGGTAAGGGGGCGATTGTCAATATTTCTTCGATTGCCGGTTTAAAAGGATTTGCCAACAGTGGTGCTTATAGTGCCAGCAAACACGGAGTTTTGGGGCTGACCAAGTCTGCGGCTTTGGAAAACGCCCGTAAAAATATTCGGGTAAATGCGGTGTGTCCGGTATTCACCCGTTCTGCGATGTTTGATAAGCTGTTTGAAATTGATCCCTCCTTTGAAGAAAAATTATTGAGGACGATTCCCATGAGGCGTTATGGACAACCTGAGGATATTGCGGAAGCCATTACCTGGCTTTGTTCGGATCATACGACTTTTATTACCGGGCTTTGCCTGCCGGCAGATGGTGGGATGACAGCTGGATAAGGTCAGCGATTTAAGAATCTTTTACTATTTCCTGTAGTTGAGGAGAATCCGTCTTTTCCATATACTGAGCTTTAAAGGCGCGGCCAATCAGTAGTGCAACAACAATCATCCCTCCAATGAGAATAAAGAGGGCAAAGTATTCTACAAATCGTCGGAATAGTTTTATCATGAATCAATCCGGTTTAGGGGATAAAAGTACAAATCCCTGATTTATTCTTCCAGTTTTTTATGGCGAAGAATATATTTTTCTCTTTAAAAAGAACATGGACCAAAGAGAAATTAACTGATAATCAGCCGTTAATCAATCTCTTTGGTCCATGAAAAATCGAAGATGATTTTTATCACTTCGAATAATTTATTTTACAATCTTCAATTCTTCTATCAGATTCTTCGCTCCGGCATACTTCTCAATAACAAAAAGTACATAACGGGCATCCACACAAATGGTGCGGTTAAACTGAGGAAATACGTGGATATCTCCAGCCATCGCTTCCCAGTTACCATCGAAAGCCACACCCACTAATTCTCCATTGGCATTGATGACCGGAGAACCTGAGTTACCACCTGTAATATCATTGGTAGTGAGGAAATTGACGCGCATTTCACCATCTTCAGCATATTGGCCGTAATCTCCTTTTTGCCACAATTCTTTTAGTTTTCCCGGTACAATAAATTCCTCATCATTTGGATCTTCTTTTTCCATGACCCCAGCCAAAGTCGTGTAGTAATTATAGAGAACACCATCTTTAGGCTCATAAGACCTTACTTTTCCGTAGGTAAGACGCATGGTGCTATTGGCATCGGGATAGAAATTCTGATCGGAATACATTTCTCTTAATCCTTTCAGATACTCACGTCTCAGAATATCAATCTGATAATCGAAAGTAGCATCAGCCAAAGCAATTTTCTTGGTATAGAAATTCAGAAGTCCGGATACAAACTTTAAGATTGGATCATTTTCGATTGTTTCCAAATTGGGATTTTCAATGAAAGCCATGTATAGGTCTTTATTCGCAGCCAAAGATGTTTCAAATGCTTTTTTAGACCATGCACGGATTCTCTCTTCCGGATTAATTTCTGTTAAAACCGGGCCTTCTTCCATCTCTGTTTCATCTTTCTTCTTCTTTTTGCGCTTCTTTTTCTTCTTTCCAGTATCTTCTGCAACTTCTTCTTTCGGAGCAGGATTGATGATTTGATCAAATACTTCAGGGTGAAGATCGGAGGGGACATTATTATAAAAACTGACAAAAGCTTCGGTAAAAACCTGTTCATCAATTCCCTTGAAATAGTTTTTAAAGTATTCTTCTCCGGCTTCTTTCCCTTCTTCAAATCTTTCGTCAATTTTTTCCTGGTCGCCTTTCGCAAGAGTAGATCTTAAATCGGCCAGTTGCTGGTAGGTAAATACAGTCGCATCGCTAAACAAGGCTCCATAATAGAGATAATTGACAAAATGATCAATCGGCTTATAGCGTTCATGAATAGTTTCGATCGTGGCTAGCAGTTCTCCGTAGGCTTCATTTCTGGCTGAATCACTCTCAGCCCATGCCTGAAATTCAGCTTCTTCAGCTTTCTTTTCTCCCACAACATCATACCGATCCATCATCTCTGTTTGACCGATATAGTATTTATAAGTATTCATCAGAGAGGCATAATCAGAAGCCAGGGTGATTCTGGTATGATCGTCCTTGTCCATGAATTTTTTCATGATTTTGGCTTTTTGGCCCATCAGCTGGATTTTGTCCAGGTTGGATTGATCCAAAGCCAGGGCAATCGCAGAAGAAGTGAGGTATCTGGTAGTAGATCCCGGATATCCCATTACCATTGCATAATCACCTTCATGAACTCCTTTGATGGAAATAGGAAGGAAATGACGTGGTTGATAAGGTACATTATCAGGAGAGTAAGCAGCTGGGCTATTGTCCGGACCTGCATAAACTCTCAGGAGAGCAAAGTCTCCGGTATGTCTTGGCCACATCCAGTTGTCGGTATCGAAACCAAATTTTCCGATAGAACTAGGAGGTGCACCTACCAGTCTTACATCTCTGTATATTTCATAAGCGAAAATATAAATTTCGGTACCGTTAAACATGTCTTTGACCTCTACTTCATATTTTCCATCCTGGCTGGCTGCTTCCATCAGTTCGTTCAGCTTTTCTTCAGCATTTTCGCCTGCTTCCATCAATTGTGAAGTAACGTCTTCAGAATGAACCAGGAAGGCGGCAGTGCCTCCAGGAACGGGGAGCTCATCGCCTTTGCTATAGGCCCAGAATCCATCAGTCAGTAAATCGTTGTCTTCGCTACTAAGGGTAGCGATTCCATCATAAGCACAGTGATGGTTGGTAAGCATCAGACCCTGAGAGGAGATCATTTCGGCGGTACATGACCCACCGTTTAATTTTACAATTGCGTCTTCGAGGCTGGCCTTTTCTTCGTTGTAAATGTCATCAACGGGGACTTCACATCCCATCTCCTTCATTTCATCATAATTCAGGTCTTTGACCTTTAGGGGAAGCCACATCCCCTGGTATGGCTCAGTACTTTGACTGGTTTGCTGGGCAAAACCGGTGGCCGGCAGGATAAAACCCAATACCAGAAGCCATACAAAAATTCTCTTCATCATAATTATTAAAAATTAAAAAACAGAAATCATTTTGTAGATTAAGATGCGCAAGATAAACAATTCTACGCAAGGGAAAACATTATAATCCCATTATAAAACGCTAGTTTTTAAATTTTTAGCGTTTAAAATTGCAAAATGAAGGTTGATGATTGACGATGATGGGGTGGAAGAGAGTTGTTATAAAAGTCTGAAAGATCAATATTAGACAATCGTCTGATTTAATTGTCCAGCCGACTATTTATCATTCTTGCAATTGCTTCGGGATCCCGGCCACTATAAGAAATAGCTAAAATTTTGACTCTCTTTAGCTTGTTATTTACCTCATAAAAAATCAAATGTCTTTTAAATTTGCCTGCAGAGCGGTATTTGACTGGCTTCTTTTCCTGGAAAAAGACCCGGTTGTTTAATTCTGTTAATAGTTGGTCATACTCCTCCAGGACACATTCTACAAATCGATCTGCCTGTAAAGGACTGTTTTCATCGATATCCAGGAAAATTTCCATGACATCATCCTGTACATCCGGATGGATATCTATGACATAACTCATGACCGATGTTGCTCAATGCGTTTTTTTATTTCCTCGGCAAATTGGACAACAGAGATGGGTTTGACACTTTTATCGTCAAGTTGTTGTTTTCTGGTTAAAACCAATTGGGCAACATCTTTATCCTCTTTCTGTACTTTTTGGTCCAGTATTTCCTCCAGCATTTCAACGGAAGCTTCCTCCATGTTTTTGGGTTCAACACTTTGGAGAATTTTTAAAGCAAAATAATACTGCTGCACAGGAGTCATCCGCACAATTAATTCCCAGGCTTGTTTTTCAATCTGTGTCATAGTACTAAAATACGAAAAAGCTTGAGAAAAGACTAAATTAATCATTGAGAAGGAAGAAGCACTTATTTGGGCTCCTTTGCCGTATATTTTTACTAACACTTGTATATCTCTCACAGATGGCACAGATTTCACGGATCTAAACGCTTGGCAACGGGCTTTATCTGTGCAATCTGCGGGAGGTTTTCAAAAAGTGTATAGGAATGAGATATAACCTAAT